>CALMEH010000832.1 GCA_937863115.1 uncultured Acidobacteriota bacterium | reverse complement strand
AAAACTTTTTTACAATCACTATGTTCGCGTCAAGATTTTTACCGAACGCGGACGCGAAAAATTCAGCAAGATAGATATTCCTTTTACAAAAGGCAAAATCGTCGAAGAAGTTGCGGCGCGGGTTATCAAGCCCGACGGCACGTTTGTTCAATTAAGTTCAGGTGATATTTTCGAGCGTGAAATTATTCGTTACGGAAAAATTCGCGTGATGGCAAAATCTTTTGCGATTCCGGCAATCGAACCGGGCGTAATTGTTGAATATCAATACAATGAAACTTTCAAAAATGACAGCGCGGAAGGCGAGCGTTTAGTTTTTCAGCGTGATATTCCGATGCAGAGAGTTACATATTCGGTGCGTCCGTTTGAAGGCACATTTTTAGAATTCGATTTTCGCAATATGGAGAGGATAGAGTTTAACACTTCGAATGGCGGATTTTATGTCGGAACTTTAACCAATGTTCCGGCACTCAAACAAGAACCGCAACTGCCGCCCGAAGACGAAATAATAAAATTTGCAACGCTTTCCTACAGAGGCTCCAGCTTCAAATGGAATTCTTTTGGCAATGATGTCAACCGTTATTTTGCAGAATACACCAAATCGAATAAGGAAATAGAAAGCAAAGCCCTCGAATTAACGAGAAACCTTTCAAACAGCGAAGAAAAAATTCAAGCAATTTATGATTTTACGACGAAGCAGATACGAAATTTGACTTTTGATCCGTCTTTAACCGACGAGCAGAGAGAAAAAATTGAAATAAAAAATCCGGCTGACGCACTCAGAAAAAGAATGGGATTTGAAGGCGATTTGAATATGCTTTTTGCTTCGCTTTTGAGAGCCGCCGGAGTTTATTCTGCTTTGGTTATGTCAAGCAACCGAAACGAAAGCTTCTTCACGCCGGAACGCAATTTTTATGGATCGGGAATTCATCCGGCGGGCATTGCGGTAGGTGTTGGAACTTCTTATAAATTCGTCAATCCAGGCAATCCGTATCTCCCCTTCGGCAAACTACAATGGTATGAAGAAGGTTCATACGCATTGATTGCCGGCGACAGTAATTTTGTTTGGAAAAAACTCCCCGTAACAAATTATTTAGAATCTTCGGCACGGCGCACGGGCAAATTTAAATTGCTCGAAGACGGCACGCTCGAAGGCACAATGACGCTCGAATACGACGGGCATCAAGCGATTAACCGGCGAATGAATCAATACAAAGATTCGCCTGCCAAGCGCGAAGAAAATATTAAGGAAGAAATCAAATCGCGCATCAGCACAGCGGAAATCTCCGAGCTTTCAATGGTCGGTTTCGATGATGCAACGCGAATGCTGACTTATTCAATGAAAATCCGCGTGCCGAATTATGCGGCAAAAACAGGTAAACGGATGTTTTTTCAACCGGGCTTTTTTGAATATGGCACAAAACCTTTATTTTCGAGCGCGACGCGGACTTATCCGGTTTACTTTGAATATCCGTGGTCGGAAGAAGATATTGTCGAAATCGAATTACCCAAAAATTTTCTGGCTGATAATGCCGCATCGCCCGGCGGTGTCAACGAAGCGAAAAATGTTGCCGGATTAAATATCACTATGAGCATTGATAAAGCGACAAATACGCTTAAATACAAGCGAAAGTTTTTCTTCGGCAACGGCGTTTTGTTTTTTCCGACATCAACTTATCCGGCTTTGAAAACACTTTG
>CALMEH010000831.1 GCA_937863115.1 uncultured Acidobacteriota bacterium | reverse complement strand
TCCAATTTTGCAAAGAACTTGCCTTGATTTTTATCAGCCAATTCGACCTGTCCCGCCTTCATCAAAATTTCGCCGACTTCTTTATTTCTAATTCTTGTCAAGGCTTGATCAAAGGACAGTTCCTGCGCCGCCTTGCCTTTATTGCCTTGTAAAAACCAGACAAACAGCATCGCGCTTGAAATAATCATTAACCACAAAAGAACTTGTTTTGCTTTAGAACTCAATTTATAGCCTCCAAAAAATAACTTTCATCAATAAAATATCTAATACGACTAATTTGATGAAAGTTTCGCTTTTCCAGTTGTTTTAAAAGCACCCTATGCGCTTTTCTTAACCAATCTTTAATTGTAGTTTGCTGTCTAGCTTTTTTCAACCTCTATTTTTTGGAAAATTAATTTCCCTTTTTCTTTATAAACTTCTTCCCCGTTTGGCAGTTCAACGACTTTTCCGCTTTTGCGGCTGTGAATCAAATTTTCAATCGCCGCAAAATGTTTGATTTCAAGACTTCGCAAATCGCCGCGTTTTAACTTTAGCCAATGCCGAAGCCCGCGCCGAAGTGTTGCATTTGAAAGAGTTTGCAATTCTTTGAGCAATAATTCGGCGGTTTCAAATTGCGCGGCATTGCCTTCAAAATACGAATTTAATTCATCAAATTCGGTTTGCAGTAAAAATGCAGTTTCAGCCAATGTTTCAATAATTTTCGGATTAAATTCTTTGAGCATCGGCAATATAATTTTTCTCACACGAACGCGCTTGAATGCAAAATCTTCATTCATTGTGTCATATCGAAACTCGATTTCGCGCAAACGACAATAATTTTCCGTATCTTTGCGCTTTGCCCAATTTAGTAAAGGACGGATTATTTTGGGCTGAGATGGTGAAAAAGGGAGAAATGGAGAAAGAGCGTTTTCATCTGTTTGTGATTTCTTCCTTTCTAAATTCCTTATCGTTTTCATTCCTGAAAGTCCGGCAAGCCCGCTCCCGCGAATTAAATTTATTAAAAAAGTTTCAGCTTGGTCATTTAGCGTGTGTGCGGTGAGAATGCCATATGCGTCAAGATTTTTAGCCGTTTCACGGAGAAAATCATAACGTGCATTGCGGGCGTTTTGTTCTAAATTGCCTTTTTCAGAAATCGGGAATTTCAAATCTGAAATTCCCGAAACAAATTCAAACTTAAATTTCGCTGTCAGCGAACGAACAAATTCGACATCTTTTTCGCTTTCTTCGCCGCGCAAATTATGATTAAAATGAGCAATAACAATACGATTTTTTAATTTTTTTCGTTCGCGCAATTCGTGCAGAACCAACAATAACGCCACCGAATCTGCGCCGCCCGAAACTGCCGCGATAAAAGTTTCGTTTTCAAACGGCAAACCGAGCTTGCGCCATTCGGTCAAAAATTTGCGGGCGAAATTATCCATTTTCTAAATTAGTCAGCCTTATCTACCAACTTTTTTTTAACGCAAAACCGCGAAGAAGCAAAGACGCAAAGTTTTTTAATATTTTCATCCTTTGCCACTTTGCGATTTTGCGTTAAAAATCTTTCATTTGTATTTTATTGAATTTCCAAACTTTGTTGCGCTTCTACCAACGCTTCAAAAACTCTTTCGGGTGAAGTTCCGCCGATTTGATTTTTTCTTGCGAGTGTTTGTTCGAGACTTATAAATTCAAAAACATCTTGTTCGATAACACTTGAAAATTGTCGAAAATCGCTCAGATTTAACGCGTCCAATTCGAGTTTTTTTGAAATTGAGTGCAAAACAATTTTGCCGACCAAATCGTGCGCCGTGCGAAACGGAACATCTTTTTGAACAAGATAATCCGCAAGTTCCGTCGCATTAAGATAGCCTTTCATTGCCGACTTTCGCGTTTTTTCTTCATTCACATGCAAATTTGCAAAACAAATTGCGGCAACTTTCAAACAGATTTTTATCGTATCGCAAGTGTCAAAAACGGCTTCCTTGTCTTCCTGCAAATCTTTGTTATAAGCCAGCGGCAAACCTTTAACTGTTGAAAGCAAAGCTATTTGATGCCCAAAAATTCTGCCTGCTTTGCCCCGAATTAATTCTAAAGCGTCGGGATTTTTCTTTTGCGGCATCAAGCTCGAACCTGTCGAAACCGCGTCGCTGAGTTCAATAAAACCGAATTCATTTGAAGCATAAATTATCAAATCTTCCGCTAAACGAGAAAGATGAACCATAATCAGCGAACACGCCGAAACGAATTCAACCGCAAAATCACGGTCGGAAACCGCGTCCAGACTGTTTGCCGTAATACCTTCAAAACCCAAATCTTTCGCAATTGCTTCGCGGTCAATTTCATAACTTGTTCCCGCCAAAGCTGCCGAACCGAGCGGCAAAATATTCGTCCGCCGCCAAACTTCATCGAGCCGGTCGCGGTCGCGTGAAAACATCTCGAAATACGCCAAACACCAATGCGCCCAAAGTATCGGCTGCGCTTTTTGCAAATGCGTATAACCGGGCAAAACCGCTTCTTTTTGTTTTTCCGCTGCGTTTAGAATTGACTTTTGAAATTGTCCGACGATTTTTGAAATTTCTTCAATCTCAAAACGCAACCAAAAGCGAAAAGCCGTCGCAACTTGGTCATTTCGGCTTCTGCCTGTATGAAGTTTTTTGCCTGTTTCGCCAATTAAATGAATGAGTTTTGATTCGATGAACGAATGCACGTCTTCGGCTTCGGAATCGTCAAAATAATTTCGGTCAAAATCCGCGCGTTTGAGCAAAGTAATCAAACCGTTTTTTATCTTTTCCGCTTCCAATCTTTTTAAGAGTCCGGCGTGAAAAAGTCCGTCGCAATATGCAATCGAACAACGAATATCAGCCGCAAAAAGCCTGCGGTCGAAGCCAAAGGAGTTATTAAATTCGGCAAAAGTTTTATCGGTTTTCCCTTCAAATCTTCCGCCCCAGAGATTTGTTGTATCGGTCATTTTCTAAAATTATAACTCAAAATTTGAAGAAATAAACGGCGAATCTGCTAAAATATTTTTTTTGAAATTTTATGCAAAAGATAAATAAAGTAGTTTTGGCATATTCGGGCGGTTTAGATACGTCCGCGATGTTGCTTTGGCTTAAAGAAACTTATGGTTGCGAGGTAATTTGTTTTTGCGCCGATGTCGGGCAGGGCGAAGAACTCGACGGTTTGGAGGAAAAAGCCTTGAAAACGGGCGCATCGAAACTTTATATGGAAGATTTGCGCGAAGAATTCGTCAAAGATTTTGTTTGGACGGCTGTGAAAGCAAATGCTTTGTATGAAGGCGTTTATCTGCTCGGAACAAGTCTTGCGCGTCCCGTAATTGCGAAAAAACAAATCGAAATCGCCCAACGCGAAGGCGCGGACGCGGTGGCACACGGCGCAACCGGAAAAGGCAACGATCAAGTGCGTTTTGAACTGACTTATTACGCGCTTCAACCTGACATAAAAGTCGTTGCACCTTGGCGGCATTGGGAATTTAAAGGTCGCGCCGATTTAATCGCGTATTGTGCGAAACACGACATAAACGTAACCGCCACAGCCGAAAAACCGTATTCGATGGACAGAAATTTGATGCAC
>CALMEH010000830.1 GCA_937863115.1 uncultured Acidobacteriota bacterium | reverse complement strand
TTTCTCCCATTTACATTCAATTAAACAAAATTCACGATTTTTGTGAATTATAACGTCAACTTCTTCGTATGAAGTTTTCACACTTTCTTCTTGTTTCCAACCAGCAAACCCCAAAGCCTTTGCAATAACTTTTTGTAATTCAGTTCCTCTTTTTTGAGGAGATAATTTTGAAAGGTTAGCAAATTCTTCATTAAGAGAAGTTCCTTGTTCCCAAAGTCTAAATTGTTCAATCCCTAATTGTGTGCTTTGATACATTCCAATCGAAATTGCCTCCAATAAACCGAAATCATTTAAAAATTCGATATTATTATAAAGGTCAACTTCCTCAAATTCGTTTTCTTCCATTAACTCAACAATGGTAAGAGTTCCATATCTTCCTTCTTTTTCAAAGACCTTGGATAAAGCCTCTAATATTATGTATCTAATTTCTCTATAACGATTAACTTTCTCAGATTCAATCAGACCTCTGTTTTCAGTTTCTTGTATTCCAAAGCAAGTAATATTACAAGATATACTTTGACCGACACCATTAATTAAATTTTTTTCCTCTAACTCCTCAGCTACTCTTGAAAATGAAGTTTCTTCAATGCCATCTAATTGACCAAATACAGCATAAACAGTATTTCCACTATGTCCTTCCCAATGCTCATAAAATTTTTTCAGAATTACGTTTTCAATGTCTATTTTATTCATAGTATAAATTTGAAGATAAAAGGCTTCGCTCAAATTTGAACGAAGCCTTTACATTTTGGAAAATCCAAAATCCGAAATCTAAAATCCGAAATCGAATTACATTCCCATTCCCATTCCGCCCATACCGCCGGGCATTCCGCCGTGTTCGCCTTTTTCGTCGGCGACATCGGCGATCATTGCTTCGGTCGTGAGCATCAATCCGGCGATTGAAGCCGCATTTTGCAGAGCAGTTCGGGTAACTTTCGCCGGGTCAATCACGCCAGCCGCAACCAAATCTTCAAATTTTTCGGTTGCCGCGTTGAAGCCGAAGTTTTCGCCTTCGCCTTCGCGCACTTTGCCGACGATGACCGCGCCTTCCATTCCCGCGTTTTGTGCAATTTGGCGAAGCGGTTCTTCGAGCGCACGGCGAACAATCGTTACGCCGATGTTTTCGTCCATATCTTCGCTTTCGGTGTTGAAATCGTCCAACACACGCGAAGCACGAACCAACGCCACACCGCCGCCTGCGACGACGCCTTCTTCGACAGCCGCACGGGTTGCGTGCATTGCGTCTTCGACACGCGCTTTCTTTTCCTTCATTTCGGTTTCGGTTGCCGCGCCGACTTTGATAACTGCTACGCCGCCGACTAATTTAGCCAGACGTTCTTGCAATTTTTCGCGGTCGTAATCCGAAGAAGTTTCTTCCATCTGATTGCGAATCGTTTTGACGCGACCTTCGACTGCTTCGCCGGCACCTTGTCCGTCAATGATGGTCGTGTTGTCTTTGTCAATCGTTACGCGCTTGGCATTGCCCAAATCTTCGAGCGTGATTGATTCGAGTTTGATGCCTAAGTCTTCCGAGATGACTTTGCCGCCCGTCAGAGTTGCAATGTCTTCCAACATCGCTTTGCGACGGTCGCCGAATCCCGGCGCTTTGACAGCCGCGACATTCAAAGTTCCGCGCAATTTGTTGACAACCAATGTCGCCAACGCTTCGCCTTCAACGTCTTCCGCGATAATCAAAAGCGGTTTGCCCATCTTCGCAACTTGTTCCAAAATCGGCAGAAGGTCGCGCATATTGGAAACTTTTTTCTCGTTGATGAGAATCATCGGCTCATCCAAAACGGCTTCCATTCTGTCCGCGTCCGTTACGAAATAAGGCGAAAGATAGCCGCGGTCAAACTGCATTCCGTCAACAACTTCCAAAGTAGTGTCCATCGTGCGCGATTCTTCAACCGTGATTACGCCGTCTTTGCCAACCTTGTCCATCGCTTCCGCAATGATTTCACCGATTTTCGTGTCGCCGTTTGCCGAAACTGTGCCGACATTCGCAATGTCATCACTTTTCACAGGCTTCGCAATGCTGCTGATTTGTGCGACAACTGCCGCCACAGCTTTGTCAATGCCGCGTTTGAGTGCCATCGGATTTGCTCCGGCGGCAACCGTGCGAACGCCTTCTTTGAAAATTGCTTGCGCCAAAACCGTCGCGGTCGTTGTTCCGTCGCCGGCAACGTCCGAAGTTTTCGACGCAACTTCGCGCACCATTTGTGCGCCCATATTTTCGAGCGAATCTTTCAATTCAATCTCTTTCGCAACCGTTACGCCGTCTTTCGTAATCGTCGGCGAACCGAATTTTTTGTCAATTACAACATTGCGTCCTTTCGGTCCCAACGTAACTTTTACCGCATCAGCCAACTGATTTACGCCACGCAAAATCGCGGCGCGTGATTCTTCACCATGAATAACTTGTTTTGCCATTTCTTTAATATCTCCTTTTGAAATTTTAGATTTGGTCTTTGTTCTTTGGTTTTTGGTCTTTGAATTAAATCAAAAACCGAAGATCAAAAGCCAAAGACCAAAAGCCACAAAAGCCTAAGCTGTTGCACTTGCGCGTGATATGATTCCAAGAATTTCATCTTCGCGCATAATCAATAATTCTTCGCCGTCAATTTTGATTTCCGAACCGCTGTATTTGCCGAACAAAACACGGTCGCCTGTTTTGACATCAAGCGATTGACGTTCGCCGTTTTCTTTATATTTGCCCGCGCCCGCCGCGATTACTTCGCCTTCTTGCGGTTTTTCCTTCGCCGAATCGGGAATGAAAAGTCCGCCCGCCGTTTGATTTACATTGTCTTCAATCCGACGCACGATAACGCGGTCGTGTAATGGTGTAATTGTTGTTGCCATATTTACTTAACTCCTTTTGAATTGTTTAATAAAAAGTATAAGATAACTTCAGACAGAAAGTTCAAAAATGATTTTTTAGCACTCTCTATCTGAAAGTGCTAGTTTATAAAAACAAAGTTAAACTGTCAAGTCTGATGAATAAGTTTTAGAAAATCTGATAATACTATTGTCAAGTTTATGATTCTTTCCGAAATAAATATTTACCCGATCAAATCGTTAAAGGGAATTTCTCTAAAAGAAGCAAAAATCGAACGGCGTGGTTTGGAGTTTGACCGCCGTTGGATGCTGATTGATGAAAATAATAAATTCTTAACTCAACGCGAATTCCCGAAAATGGCGACAATTGAAACTGAAATTAAGGAAAATGGTTTGCAAGTTTCAAACGGCGCGGAAAAATTGATTGTGCCATTTGAAATTGAAGAAAACAGCACGGAAAAAGTAAAAATTTGGCAAAACAAATGTGCGGCGAAAATCAATGAAAAGCCAATAAATGAATGGTTTAGCGAGATTTTGGGTGCAAATATTCGGCTGGCGTTGATGCCCGAAGAAACGCAACGAAAAGTAAATTATTTTTACGCCGTGCAAAAAGACGACCACGTTTCTTTTGCTGATGCTTATCCGTTTTTGCTGATTGGCGAAAGCTCGCTTGAAGATTTAAACTCGCGTCTTGAAAAGCCGTTGCCGATGAATCGTTTTCGCCCTAATTTGGTTGTTTCGGGCGCGGAAAGTTTTGCAGAAGACGGCTGGAAAAAAATAAAAATCGGCGCGGCAATTTTTCACATCGTTAAACCTTGCGCCCGTTGTGTAATGACGACGATTGAACAAAACACAGGCGAAAAACAAGGTGTTGAACCGCTCAAAACTTTGGCTACATTTCGGATTCCGAAGCGAAGTTTAAAGAAAAAAATACTTTTCGGTCAAAATCTTATCGCCGAAAACGCCGGAGAGATTTTGCGTGTCGGCGACAAAATCGAAGTTTTGGAAACAAAACGCGCCCCTACATTTTAAGGGAAATTATTTACCGCGTCTCGCAATCAGACGTTTCGGCGGGTTTGGGGGGTTTTTGGAGGGGGGTACCCGTTTTAAAAAAGGGGTTCGGGGGGATTCCAGC
>CALMEH010000829.1 GCA_937863115.1 uncultured Acidobacteriota bacterium | reverse complement strand
TTCGTCTGCGCCCAAGCAAAAGGCTTTAATTGCAGAAGGATACCGGCAGACAAAGCCGACAAAGATGCTTTTTTGAAAAAACTGCGACGCGAAATCTCCATTAACAAACTCCCTACGAAATTTCTAAAATCTAAACATTCCCCGTTGTTAGAATATATGACAACCGAAATCGGTTTTTCTGAAGACTGGAAACTTTATTGTTCTTTTTGGGAAAACAATAAAATCTCCGGAAAGATAAAATTACTCTAAAGATTACAACTAAATTTTTATTTATGCAAGAGATTATTGAAAACAGCTTCAAGCTGCAAGCCTTTTTCATCTTGCTTGATTGGAACTAAGAAAAGATCAAATGCACCGAGCGCGGAATGTTCGACACGAAAAAGGCTCTGATACGCGGGCATTTCATTCGGCGCGAGAAACATCAGCGAAAAGCATTCCTGAATCGGATTTGAAATCACGCCCTTGCATTCAAAAAGTGTTAGATCAAAAGAATCTTCTTCAATAAATAACTTAAAATTTGTATTTACTTGGGCTTCAAACGCTTCTTTGGTCGGTAAATTACTCATATTCGTTATTAAAGTGGAAAAGTGGAAAAGCGGAAAGTGAAAAAGCCGGTTGATTTTGTGTCGGCAACTTTTTCACCTTTTCACTTTTCCACTTTCTCACTTTTTTCCTCACTCCACTCTAAAAAATAGTAAAAATCTAACTCTTCGATTTGATAAAAACCTAATCGGAGATACAAATTCAACGCACGTTCATTTCCTTTGTCCGCGTGAAGACGCACGGGAATTTTCGTCCGACGGCTTTCGTCAAAAAATTTTTCTAAAAGAGTTGTGCCGATTCCGAAACCGCAAAATTCAGGCAATAAAAGCAAATCAAGAACCAGAATTTCAATCTCGGAGCGAAAGACATATTCTCTGCCGATAGGTTTTCCGTCAGTTGTAATTATGCGGTGAATCGAATTTGGAAAGAAATTTTCGTAATGATTTTTCTGCGCCGTGAACTGCATCTTCACAAACTGTTCGCGCTGTTCGGGTGAAAATCCGGCGGCATTCATTTCGTCCTCGCGCGTTGTGCCGTAAAGTTTCAGCAAAAACTCATCATCGGCGGCAGTTACGGGACGTAAATCAAAAGAAATTGTTTTTTTATCAAAAGCCATTTTGGGGAAATTGTGCCTGACTCAATTAAAATACCAAAAAAAAACACTTTACAAAAATCGTGAAATACTTTTGATAACCAAGGCAGAAATGCGACCGCGAGAGAGCGTGCCAATAATCGCGATTTTGCACTCGCGTTTCTGACTTTGCCGTCAAAAAACTTAGATTTATTTTGCACGACTACTTATTTCTGCATTAAACTTGCACTATGTCGCAAGAAGCCCTAATGCAATGTCAGCAAATAATTTTCGATGACGCGAATCTGCAAGTCGAATTGCGCGAAATTACAGACGAACAAGAATTTATCGAAAAGGTTTTGAAATTAGGCAAAGAGCGCGATTTGGAATTTACAGCAGAAGACCTTTCCAACGCTTTACAGACAAGCCGCCGCGCTTGGTTTGAACGCTGGCTCGGATAAAGGAAAACTTAACTTGAATAATTTTGCCGAAAAACTCGAAAAATGGATGCCGATTCGCGTTGCGTGGCATCAAACTGCGCCTTTAATTGATTGGTGCTATGTCGGCGAAGAGCGTTTTACCGATTCGTTTTTCGACCAAACCATCGAAAATCTTTTTCAAAAACCGTTCAATTTACTTCTGCGTCCGCTGACGACGATTGATGTTTTGCAGGAATGTTATAAAATTCGCCCCGGTTTGAAACCGAGCGGTTTTATTTTTCATCTTTCGCGTTGCGGTTCGACGCTAGTTTCGCAAATGCTTGCCACTTTGCCGAAAAACGTCGTGATTTCTGAGGCTTCATCGCTTGATTGGATAATTCGCGCAAAAGTGCGAAAACCCGATATCACGGACGAAGAACAAATTGAATGGATTCGTTGGATGGTTGCCGCGCTCGGACAAAAACGCTCACCGGAAGCCGAACATTTTTTTATCAAATTCGATTCGTGGCATACGTTTGAATTAGATTTGCTCAAACACGCTTTTCCCGATGTGCCTTGGATTTTTCTCTATCGAAACCCGCTTGAAGTGATGGTGTCGCACAGCAAAATGCGCGGCGCAGGAACAGTTCGAGGATCTATTGATTATCAAATTCCGGGTTTGAGTTTCCCAGATTCTTTGAAAATATCGCAGGACGAATATATCGCAAGATTTCTGGCAAAAGTCTGCGAATACGCTTTGCAAAACCGTGAAAATCCGAACGGTTTATTTGTTAATTACACACAACTTCCAAGCATTTTGACAACCGATATTTTGAAACATTTCAACATTGAATATACTGACGCGGAAATCGAAAAAATAAATTCCGCCGCACGTTTCGACGCAAAAAGCCCGAAGGTTGAATTTAAAACGGACGTGCAAACCAAACAACGCGAGGCAAGCGATGAGATTCGGGAAATTTCAAACAAAATTTTAATACCGCTTTATGAAGAACTCGAAAAAGTCCGCTATAATTCAAAAAGATGACATCAATCGTCAAATTTCCATTTAATTTCGACACGGCGCGTCTGCAAATGGACGCGGAAAAATTTGTGCCTGAAGAGTGGATTTCGCATTTCAACACGCATATTTATCAAGGCGATTGGAGCGGCATTGCGCTTCGCAGTTCCGCAAACGCGCACGTTGCGCTTTATCCCGACCCGTCAGCGGAAAATTTTGTTGATACTGATTTGATGTCGCGTTGTGCTTACGTTCCCGAAGTTTTGTTGGCTTTTGAATGCGAACTGAAATCGGTCAGATTCTTAAAACTTGCGGCAGGCGCAGTTATCAACAAACACCGCGATTATATGCTCGGACTCGAAGACGGCGAAATCCGCATCCATATTCCTGTGCTGACAAATCCGCAAGTCGAATTCATTCTCGACGACCAAAAAGTCGAAATGCAGGAAGGCGAAGCGTGGTATCTTAATTTCAATCTTTTTCACACCGTCCGCAACGAAGGCACGACCGACCGCATTCATCTCGTCATTGATTGCGTCGTCAACGATTGGATGCTTTCAAATTTTCCCGCTCAAGTTTGATTGACTTTAACTTCATAAGATTGCTAAATAAAATTTAGCTCTATCCAAAACAAAAATATTTCGAGGTATCAATGAAAGTCTATTCCGTTGCGGCTATTTTTCTGCTTTTAACTTGTTCGGTTTTTGCCCAAAAACCGAAACCTAATGCGGAGATCCAAGAT
>CALMEH010000828.1 GCA_937863115.1 uncultured Acidobacteriota bacterium | reverse complement strand
CCGATATTTTAAAGTTCCGCAGATTTCTGCCGTGATGGGAATGTGTGTCGCGGGCGGCGCGTATTTGCCTGCGCTTTCCGATGTGATCTTGATGGTCGAAGGAACGTCGTTTATGGGACTTGGAGGCGCAAATTTGGTGAAGGGCGCAACCGGGCAAACTATTGATAACGAAACACTTGGCGGTGCGATGACGCATAATTCGATTTCGGGCGTGGCGCATTATCGAACGGCGAACGAACAGGAATGTTTGGAGAAAATACGTGATCTGGTTTTGGAATTACCGAAAAAAGAAGAAACGCGCGTTTCGATGATCGAAGCGAAAGATGCGAAAAATTCGGCGGAAAAACTTTACGAAATCTTGCCGGAAGAACACAAAGCTCCGTTTGATATGCGCCAAGTTTTCGATTGCATTTTGGACGAAGGGAAATTTGACGAATTTCAAGCGGATTTTGCCAAAGAGATGATTTGCGGAACAGCAAGAATCGGCGGAATTCAAGTCGGCATTATCGCAAATGCCCGCGGAATGATAAAAAATTCGGCTGGCAAACCGCCAAAATTCGGCGGAATTATTTACAAGGAATCTGCCGAAAAATGTGCGTATTTTATCGAAAATTGTAATCGTCATTCGACTCCGATTATTTATATCCAAGACGTTTCGGGCTTTATGGTCGGTGCAGATGCGGAACATTCGGGCATAATTCGTTCGGGCGCGATGTTTGTTGAAGCGATGGCAACCGCAACGAGTCCGAAAATTGTTTTGACGATAAATCACGCTTCGGGGGCAGGTTATTACGCTATGGCTGGGCAAGGTTTCGATCCCGATTTTATTTTTAGTTTGCCAACAGGCAGAATGGGCGTGATGGAAGGCGACTCGGCGGCACAAGCGATTTTCGGAACGCAAATCGAAAAACTAAAAAAAGCAGGCAAAGAAATTGACGCGGAAATGCAAGCCGAAATGCAAAAAGTGCGCGAAATATATGATAAAGAGTTGGACGCAAAACACGCTGCAGCGCGTGGGCTTTTGGACGCGATTGTTACACCCGAAAATTTAAGAAGTGCCTTGATTTTAGCTTTGCAAACTACGCTGAACACGAGCAAACCGCATATCGGCGCGTTTGTTTTACCTGCGAATTTGTAGAAAAGTTCAAATAAATTGTTTTTTTTTGTCTTAAATAAGAAAGACAGAAGTTTGAAAATTGCTTTTCAAATTTCTGCCTTTCTTCACTTTCGCAAGCGTTCTTTCGGTTGTTTGGGAATTGTTAATGTGCCGTCAGACACAAATGGACGGCATCGCCGCCGGGAACGATGACGGCGCGATAATCTCCGTAATTTATTTTTTCATTTCGCATCGAAAACGAATAAACATCGAATCCGTAAGCATCGAGAAATTGCGCTAAATCAAATGACTTATCTAAAAACAGCGATTCCGCAAAACCAAAATCGGCGCGGATTTCCAGAAGCCGTTCAATAACTTCGAGCGGTGCGAAACATTTTACAGGGTCTTGGTAAGTTGCCATAATTTTTTTTGCCTCTTTGAATGCCTCTCGAAAAGCGTCGGGCAATTCCTTAGATTAGACAAATTAAAAATAAGTTGTTTGCCGTTTTTGCAGCAACAAAATTTATTTATTCCGCAACTAAGTTACGAAAAAGATTGAATATTTTTCCGAAAGCGGATAAACTTGCAGTTAAATCCGTTTCCGAAGGAGCTTGAAATTTATGAAAAAGATTTTTTCGCATAGTTTTATTATCGCGGCTGTCGTTTTGATGTTCACCAATCTTGTCTTCGCACAGAGAGAGAAAACGGTTTCAAACACGTCTCAGTTATACGTTATTTCGGCAAAACCGGGCGGCGTTAATCTGATCGAAGGTAAAGTTTCCGTAGTTCGTGCCGATGGCAAAAGCGGTCTGCTCGCTAAAGGTGATACGTTAGAAATCGGTGATAAAGTTTCGACAGGCGCAAACGCCAGAGCCGAAATTTTATTAAATCCGGGATCATTTGTGCGGCTTGCGCCGAATTCGGAATTTGAATTTCTGACAACTTCGCTCGAAGATTTGCGCTTGAAATTGTCAAAAGGAAGCGCGATTTTGGAAGTTTATGCCGATGATGATTATACGGTAATGGTCAACACGCCCGATTCGCAATTTGTGGCGATAAAATCAGGGATTTATCGGGTTGATGTTTTGGCAGACAGCACTTCTCGACTCGAAGTTTGGTCGGGCAAAGCGCGTGTTAATTCAACGGAAGTCAAAGGCGGACGCACTGTTACGGTAAACCAAGGACAAACGACGGTTGCCAAATTTGACCGTGACGACAAAGACGAACTCGAACTTTGGAGCAGAACGCGGGCAAAGGAAGTTACACGGCTGAATGAACGCCTCGAACGTCGGACTTTGCAAAATACTTTGGTGATCGGTTATCGTAACAACGCTTGGAATATGTTTAATTCGTTCGGGCTTTGGGTTTATGATGCGTCAATTTCAGGTCATTGTTTTCTCCCGTTTGGCTACGGTTGGAATTCGCCCTACGGTTTCGGTTACGGTTGGAACGCTTGGAATATCAGACTTCCGTATTGGGTTTTGAATCAGCAAATAAATCCGGTTGTTACAAACTCAGGCGGAACTGCGAATAACACAAGCCGCCCGCGAACCCGTCCGCCGTTTCAAGATCTACAAAATGATGTCGGAACGTCCCCGAATAATTCGAGAAGTCCGCAAAATTACGACCCGTTTCCGCCTGTGCGCCAATCTGCTCCGATGATAAATTTGCCGCAGGACACCGGCTCACGAACGCGAGGGAATTGATGTAAAAAGTAAAAAAAAGCGTGAGTTAA
>CALMEH010000827.1 GCA_937863115.1 uncultured Acidobacteriota bacterium | reverse complement strand
AATGAAAGTGATGCGGATTTTACTCCGACCGATGATGCAGTTCGTTTCGGTTTGAATGCAATAAAAGGTATCGGAACGGCGAGTGTGCAGGCGATAATTGAAGCTCGCAAAAATGGGCACTTCACTTCCCTTGCGGATTTTGCAACTAAAGTTGATCAAGGAACTGTTAGTCGTCGAGGTGCGGAAAGTCTTGTAACAGCGGGAGCTTTTGATTCCCTTAAATCGCCTGAAATTTCCCTTAATCTTTGGCGTTCCAAAGTTTTTGCCGGAATTGAAGGCGCTTTGTCATTAGGACAAAAAATTTGGCAAGATAAAGTCAGAGGTCAGTGCGGTTTATTTGAAACAGGTGATGAATCCTCCGGAGATTTTCAAGAAATTTTGCCCGATGTGTCGGCATGGACTCAAATGGAAATGGCGAAAAATGAAAAGAATTCCATCGGTTTTTTTCTTTCAAATCATCCCCTTGATGTATATAAGAAAGTTTTACAGGAGTTGAAGATAAAAAATCTTGCCGATTATGAAGGGTTGCAAGCGGGGGAAAGAATTACTCTGGCAGGTATTGTTTCAGGTTTGCAATTAAAATACAGTAAGAAAGGTAACCGTTTTTGTATTTTTAGGCTTGAAGATCAATCAAGCGGATCAAAATGTCTTGCTTGGTCGGAGGCTTTCGGTAAATTCCGAGATATTTTGAAAGATGATGAAATAATTATTGTCGAAGGGCGCATTGAATCTGCAGAAGGGCAGGAATATACAATAATAATTGATGAATGCCGGAAGCTCTCTGATGCAATCCCCTTGAAGGCAAGAAATGTGCGGGTAATTTTGCCTAAAAATATTAATGAAAGTTTTATGGAGAAAATATTTGCAATTCTAAGTTCGAGCCGAGGCAATTGCGATGTTTTGCTGGATTTTTCTTTGGAAAATAAAATTAAACTGAGGCTTCAGGCGATTCCTTTGAAAATACAAGGAACAAACGCTTTTTCTGAAAAACTTTCGGAAATTGGTTGCCGGGTTGAATGGGTTTTGTAGGAACATCAAAGTTAAAATTATAAAAAAAGATGGAGAATAAGGAAAAAACAAACGAATCCTTTGAACGGGTTCAAAATGCGCGGCATCCCGATAGACCTTACACAAATGATTTGCTTAGGATAATATTTGAAGGTTTTATTGAATTGCATGGAGACAGACGGTTTCGGGACGATCCGGCGATTGTTTCGGGTTTTGCCGAAATTAACAACCTAAAAGTTGCTGTCATAGGGCATCAGAAAGGAAGAGATATGAATCAGAGGCAGCATCGAAATTTCGGTATGCCCAAACCTGAAGGGTATCGTAAAGCTCTACGAATAATGAATTTGGCAGAGAAGTTTTCACGCCCGATAGTTACATTCATAGATACTCCTGGAGCATATCCGGGAATTGATGCTGAAGAACGCGGACAAGCCGAGGCAATTGCCTTCAATTTGCGCGAGATGGCGCATCTGAAAACAACAGTCATTGTTGTTGTGTTAGGCGAGGGCGGTTCGGGTGGGGCTTTGGCTATTGGAGTCGGAGACAAAATACTTATGCTTGAAAATGCTGTTTATTCGGTAATTACACCGGAGGGATGTGCGGCAATTTTGTGGAAGGATTCGGGGAAGGCAAATCTTGCTGCCGAAAGTTTGAAGTTGACGGCAGAGGAATTGTTAAAATTTAATTTAATTGATGAAATAATTCCAGAACAGGAAAATTGGAGTTACCCGCAAACAGACACGTATGAGGTAAATATTTCGGTTGATAATTTTGGAAAGACTGCTGAATTTTTAAAAGACAGAATTTTTCGAAATATTTTAGAATTGGAAAAACTTACAATTGAAGAAAAATTGAATTTGAGATTTGAGAAATTCAGAAAGATGGGAAAGTGGATTTCTTGAATGAAAAATAATTTGATAATTTAACTAGAAAAAGTAAAAAGTGTTATTTTTACAATAGAAAAATAACACTTTTTACTTTTATTCATTTAAATGGGACATTAAAAAGGAATATCGTCGTCACTTGCTGCGGATTGAGCTGGTTCAAATGTGGTGCCTGAACCTGAGTCGGATGAACCTGAATATTCATTATTAGAAGATGAATGTGAATTTGAAGTTTCAGATGAATCTTGTCCGCCGGCGCGACCGACGAAATGCATGTCTGTTGCACTTACTTCTAAAGTAAATCGGGTTTTTCCGTCACGGTCAGTCCATTCATCAACGGATAAGCGCCCTTCGATATAGATCGGACTGCCTTTAGTCAGATATTTTGAAGCGTTTTCGGCTTGTTTTCGCCAAAGAGTTACTCTAAACCAATTAGTAATTTCTTGTAATTCTCCGGCTTTATCACGTTTTTTCTCACTGACAGCAACCGAAAAATTGCAGACTGCATCGCCTTGCGGTGTATATCTTAGCTCGGGATCACGTCCGAGGTTTCCCATAATAATAATTTTGTTAAATGACATTTTTATTTTTCACTCCGGTATTTATTTAATTAGAGGCAAACTAATTAGGGGGATTTTTACATCAATCAATAGATGTTTTTTTTAGCTAAACAACTGATATCTTTGTAATCTAAAAGTTTGCAGAAACATATATTTTGAATGATAGATTATAACATAAAAATTTATAAAACTTTACATCTATTAGTGATAATTTTGCTTTTTTTAACGGATTCTATCTATTCACAAATGGATTGGTCGCTTCCCTTGAAGCCTTGCTGGAGCATAAATGAATCAGCCACATATATCGCGTCTGATAATGAAACAAAAACAACTATTCTTTTTTCAACAAGTTTTATTAAAAGCATAAATCACAAAACCGGACAAACTATTTGGGAAAATAAGAAAAATTCACAAATTTATTCAGATATTACAATCCTTAAAAAATACGTTTTTTTCTCAGAAGTAAACCCTACAAATGAAAAAAAATACATTCATTTAATAGATATTTACAGCGGACTTTCTATCTGGGGAAAAGAAATCCCAAAAGATAGTTCAGTTTATTTATATAGCAATGAAAATAAAGTTCTAGTCAAAGGAAAAAATAAAGATAAAATTTTCTTTAATCTTCAAACCGGACAAAAAATCTTTATCGATAATGCCCTTTCAACTTATTTTGAAATATTCTCACTTGACAGAGGATTTTTTCCAAATTTATATGAACAAACTGAAACATTTGCCTTCCAAGGAAAAATTATAAGAAATTTTGAGTTTATGAAACAAAAATTGCAAGCTCTTATTCCTTATAAATCAAATAGTTTTTTTTGGACAACAGACGGAAATCATTTAGGTTTCTACAATTTCACCTTAGAAAAAATAATTTGGAAAAGAAAAATAGGAGGGCGAATAAGTGAAATAAGAATCTCTGAAGAAATAATTTATGTTTCCTCATATGATAATTTCATATATTTATTTAGTGTAACAGAAGGTAAATTACTATTAAAAAGAAGGTTAGATGGAAGAGTAACAAATTCCACAGAAATATATGACAATCGCCTAGCCGTTTCAGCCTACAATAGCAATTCAATTGCAATTATAAATATAAAAAAGACTATGGTGGAAAATATCCTTACATTATCAGACGCAAATTCTTTTTCAGTTCATCAAAGTTTTATAGAAGATAAATTACTTGTCGCTACGCCTTCAAAAGTTATTGCTTTCAGTCCTAACTGTGAATAAAAAATAAGGATTATGAAATATTTCATAATCCTTATTTTTTATTCAGTAAATATCAGGTTTAGTGAGTATTTGTGTAATTTTGCATCATTGCATAAATCTCATCTTTTACTAACAACTTTTTCTTTTTAAGAACTGATTCTTCAACCAATTCATCTTCATTGGGATAAGTTAAAGCAGAAAGCTCATCCAGACGTTTCTCATAATTTTGATGTTGCTGCACCAATTCCCGAAAACCCTGATCTTTACTAAGCAGTTCATCCCGCACGGGATCTACTGTTGTCATATCCATTTTTCAATATTCTCCTTTTTGAATTATAGATTAAAATATCTATGACAGTTTCTTGGAACTCAAAGCTACTGTCTAAGTCCGAATATTAACGCAGAAATCTATTCAAATCAAGTTTTTAAGGTTTATAAATTTTATTCAGAGACATTACAAGACCATCTTCAGAAGGATTTCTATAGAATTGCTTACGAACACCTTGAATTGAAAATCCTAAGTTTAAATAAAAATTAATTGCTTCCGCATTAGACTTTCTAACATCCAAATAAAATATAACTCGGGCAGATGAATTTAGCGAAATTAGACACTTTTCAATCATTTCCCGTCCAATTCCCCTCCGGCGATATTTTGCATCAATGCCAATATTATAAATCTCAATTTCAAGACATTTTTCGCAATCTTCAAAATTAAAACAGTTGCATTTCTGGGTTATCAGACGCGCAACACTAAAACCGATAATATTATTGTAATATTTAGCAATCAACATAATATAATCCGAATTTCTTAATGATGTGTGATACTCTTCAACGCTCCAGAAAGATAATCCGCAGATCAACTCCAACCGTTTAACAGCTTCTAAATCATCTTCGGTCATTTGCCTTATGTTTATTTCTTTATTTATCATTTCCAAAGCCATAATTTCATTGAATATAAGTAAATTCAATTCCGAGCAACACAGAAATTTATTGTCGCCAATAAACTACCGAATCTATTGTGTTTTTTTGGGTATTTTCGGGGTTCTGTTTCGTAAAATAGATCTATCCATTTATTTATTTGCAACTATATTTAATAACCTTGCAAAATTTGACTGCCTTTCTTGCAGAATAAAGTCGTCAGAAAAACTCTTAATTTCGGCATCCTCTTTTTTCAAGACTATTATTGCTTGTTGATAATTTTGTTTCGACAAGTTTGTAATAAAATCACTCCTTGAAAGCCGCACCATTTGATTTTGTGCAACAATAACATCTTTTTTTTCAAAGCCTTGAAAACAAAACTCCTTTTCTGAAACTTGTATTGCCGTAATTATAAACCCACTTTTTTCTGTATAAACACACAAAGCATATAAGAGTGACACTTCAGAACATTCACAATCAAATGCAAACGAGAGAGCTTTTGCCGTAGCTGTCCCGATTCTTATTCCGGTCTGGCTTCCCGGTCCGCCGGAATAAACTATTTTATGGATTGCCTTTTTATCCAGACCGTTTTTAAACAATAATTTTTCGATTATATTTATCAAATCTTCCGCGGTTGAGCGCGAATTGAGGTTACAAAAAAAATCAATCTCGCGCCCGTTTTCAAAAATTGAGAAACTTCCGCCATCGAGCGCAGTTTCAATTGCTAGATTTATATTTCTACTCATTTACGTTTTCTAGTCAAAAAGGCATTTGTTATTCGATTATATGAAGGAAAAATTCTTTGCAGAAAATTCTTAAATTGATAAAAGACTCTGGAATTGCTATCAAAGCTTCCCTCCGATTCAATAGTAGCTTGTATCGGATTCGGAGGAAATCTTTTATTTAACTGTCTAAGAAATTCACGCGGGTTTGTCAGACAGAGATGTAGCGGTTTGAGCGGCGTATTAACCTTCCATTCTTTTTCGCAGGTATCTGTCAGCCATTTGGGAATATGAATTTTTTCTGAAGCAAAAGGTGTATTTGCCAGCGAAACCGAAAAATATTTTTCTAATAAACCGATGGTGCAAACAATCCATCTGCGGCGTATTTCGCTGACGCTATAAAGGCATCGTTCCCAGTCAAAGTCTTCGGTGCAATTAAATGTATAAAAGACATCCAAAAGCCTTTCTTTACGCGCCCCGCTGTCCGTTAACCAATGAACACACAATACCCTCAAATGATCTTCGGGGCGCAAAATCCTTACTAGGATTTCATCTATTTCTATCAATATGGAATTTTTAAATAATTCATCCCAATCCAGCGTGTCAAGGTGCCGCAAGCCGCAATGTAAGTCTATATTCAGACGTTTGGCTTTTTCCGTTTCTAAAATTTTTTGTGCTTTTTCAAAATCCTCAACAGCCACACATAAATCAATATCCGCAAAAGCTCTAGGGTTTTCGGGCGGATAGAAACGTGCCACTGCCCATCCTTTAATTAGAATCGGCTCGATTTTATTAATTCTAAAAAGTTCGAAAGCTTCGGCTATTTTCTTTTCCTGCACCTTGAGTTGCAGGGAAATCCAATTTTTTTCAAATTGTTCCGAAATATTCATTTTTCCATCAGAAAATATCCAAAACTAAAGAATTTTCCGCTACTCTTTATAAAAAAAAATATTTAGCAATATTATGGAGCGCAAACACCGCCACCGTTGCAATTAACGGTTGAAGCACAGGTTGTTCCCAAACAGTTTGCGGGAGCAGTGCAAGAGCAGGATACATTTGCTAAAACGCTCGTCGGTGCCGCTAAAGAAGCTACAATCGGAAGAGCAATCATCGAAGCTAAACCTATTTTCTTGATGACTTCACGACGATTTTGTCCTTTGAAATTCGCCGGAACATCAGCATTGAGAAGATTCTTTTCATTTAATTGTTCGATTGCCAACCAAACAAGATCTTCTTTAACCGGATTCCCCGAATCGGCTTCAAACATTTTGGCAATTTCAGCCACCGAGTTCTTGCCGTTGCAAGACTTCCAAACGAACGCTGCCGTATTGTTCAAACAATGGGCTTTATTCCCTGAACAACTAAACCTTGTTTTCTGGCTTCCGGCACTTGCGAGTTAATCATCTTTTCTCCTCCGTCAAAATTACAAATTAATAATAAAAAATCTATACTGCTTTGTTTTCAAACTGTTTCGGTTTCTAAAAACTTCAACAAAAATTTTACTGCTTCCGGCGCGTCGCCTCTTTTACTTTTGGCGATTATGGCACGATTCGCCAAAATATTCAAGACTTGTAATGAATATTTTGGATTTGATGCCATCGTAAGCGTATGCGGCACCATTTCCAACATTCCTTTCCCTGCGCTCAACAATTCAAACTCCAATTTCCCATCCGGCTGATATTGTGTCAAAAACACAGCTTTAACCGGTAAAGGAAGTTTTCCTGTTTGCGCTCCGAAATCCTCAGGCGCAACGTCAACTTGCAAATATTGGTCAATAATTCCTCTAACTGAAAGTTTCCGAGCAAAAGGATAATTTAACCCATTTTCATCCAACACCGCAAATTCATCAGAGTAATAAACCGCCCCTTGTTTAATCAACTCGGAAACAATTGTCGTTTTCCCGCTGAAACTATCCCCCGGAAAAATTATGGCATTGCCTTTATAACCGATAACCCCTGCGTGCAAAAAAACTTTACCGACGGCATTCTGGGCGATTGCCAAACTTATCCGACCGTAAAAATAATTGAGCGTCCCTTCGGTAAATTCAACATTGCACAATTCTCCGCCGTTTTTTTCAATTCGGATTTTATTCCCATCTGTCAAGAGCAAAAAATTCTGCTCCGTTTCTCCCGCGTATTCTTCAAGATAAACTTCCGGCACAATCTCTGGTAACTCGGTTCTTATTGAATTTAATAAACCGAGGTTGTTGCTCTCAATTCCAATTTTGACACCAAATGATTGAAAAGCATATCGGAATCTTACCACTTGTTGACTTTGCATAACTTAGCGTGAAGAAACCTCGCCAATCAAACTCTGTTTAAACTAACATTTTGCACTAATTAGGTCAAACTTTTTTTCTTAAAACTATAAATTAATAAAACCAAAAGTTGCAAAAATATAACAAACAACGATAAATCAGCAAATTGTGACCATTTTAATTTCAACCAAACAATCAATAAACTGTTTCCGGTAATCAATAACAGAAGGTATATGATAGTAACTTTCTGATGCGAAAATCCCTTTATAACAAGATTTTGATAAATATGTTCACGGTGCGGCTTCCAAATCTTTTCGCCTTTAAAAAGCCGTTTCAATAGAGTCCAGACACTATCAAAAACAAATGCAGAAACCAGAGCGACGGCAATCAAAGGCAGATAATTCTTGTCTTTCGCAGAAATTTCCGGCAATGCCAAAAAGGGCATCACAGCAAAAGTAAAACCTAAAAACGCACTTCCGACATCGCCCATAAATACTTTTGCAGGTTGCCAATTATGTATTAAAAAAGCCATTGCTGAAAGCGCGATAATTATACCGTAAAAACCGACTGTATTGATATTTAAAATTATTCCGACAAAAAACCAACCGATTCCGGCAGCAACCGCTTGAACACCGGCAATTCCGTCAATTCCGTCCATAAAATTGTATG
>CALMEH010000826.1 GCA_937863115.1 uncultured Acidobacteriota bacterium | reverse complement strand
ATTGGCATTGATAGATTTATTCCAAGTCCGGCTGTTGTAAGTCATTCCGACTCCGGCATCAATTCCTCTGCCCGAAAGACCTGCAAGCGGCAAACCAAAACTAAAATTTGCAATTCCGATGCGGTGTTTTATGGAAGTTGCCGCCGCATCATTTGACGAATCCGGCTGACGATATGCCGCCGCTCCGCCGACATTGTTTTCAAACGAATATATCGAGGCACGTTCATCATCGGGAAGCTGGTTAAAAAACGGAATCTTCGGCGCAACGGAGTTTTCAGGTTTTATTTTCGATTCGGTTTTATTTTCTGCTACGGTTTTCGGCGCGTCTTTTTCCGTATTATTTGAAACCGTTTTTTCTTCCGCTTTCGCGTCTGTGTTCTCTGCGCGGGCTTTTTCATCGGTTGGCATTTTGTCGGTTTTTTCTTCCAATTTTACTTCTTTCTTTTTCTCGTCCTTCTTTTTCTTTTTCTTCTTATCGTCATCATCGCCCTCGCCGAACGTGATATTTTCGGCTCTGAGCGGCGTGGTCAAGGCTTCGACTTTGGCGTTCATATCTCTCCAAAGTTCCGACCAAATCGGCAGTTTTTCATTAACCGCCTCAAACTCTCCGCTCGTTTCGTTGCTTGAGATTCTCACACTACCGCCAACCGGAAGCGCGAAAACAGGCAAAAGCATCGCGCAAACCATTACGCACGCCAACCATTGCTTGCCGCCAATCCCCAAACTGATAATATTTTTTGCCGCCGCGCTTACTTGTGAAATTCTTCCTTTTATTTGTCGGATTTTTTGATTATTTGAACGCATATTTTCTCCATTTATCGTTTCCGTTTTACCTTCTTTACTTTTTACTTTTTACTTGAAACTACCTGCGCCAATTTGCCGCAACGGGAATATCGCCGCTCAAGCCGAAAGACTGCGCCCTCATACTTCCGTCCGAAGAACGGCGAATATACCAAGTGCCGCCTGATTTTGTGCTACTGCGCCAAACGGCAACATCGGCTTTTGAATCGTTATCGCCCGAATCGTTATAGCGTCCCGGCACGGCAATATCCGAACTCACGCCCCAATTTATGTTTTCGATTGTGTTGTCGGAACTTCGTCGAATCCGCCAAATATTGTCGCTCCCGCGTCTTGTCGCATAATCGGTTTTGCCGTCGCCGTCATAATCACTAACCACCGGCTCATCGCCGCTTTGTCCGATCGAGTAAGAAGTTGATTGATTGTTGGTTGATTGCTGAACCCAAAAAGTCGCCGTGCCATTACGCCAAACGGCTAAATCCGATTTTCCGTCGCCGTCGAAATCTGCCGGAACGGTTTTGTCGCCGCTCGTGCCGAAGGTTTGCGTGATGTTCGTGTTGTTCGAGCTTTGCAGAATATACCAGTTGTAATTTGAAGGTCGCCAAACGGCTAAATCGGATTTGCCATCGCCGTCAAAATCGCCGACTGCCGGAATATCACCATTTTCGCCATGAGTAATATA
The DNA here is from genome assembly GCA_937863115.1 of uncultured Acidobacteriota bacterium. Lineage (GTDB taxonomy): Bacteria > Acidobacteriota > Blastocatellia > Pyrinomonadales > Pyrinomonadaceae > CALMEH01. Next base: position 39 of record CALMEH010000826.1, on the reverse strand, counting down.
TTGATTGCCGCCGTTTGAACTGTTGATGATATACCAAGT
>CALMEH010000825.1 GCA_937863115.1 uncultured Acidobacteriota bacterium | reverse complement strand
GACAACAATAGCAAGCCACTTAAAAACTTCGGAGAGCCATCCGTTTTACTTTTTAGAAGCTGTGTGCAAACTTGAAATTAGTGGTTTTTTAACCACGAAACAACACAAAACAACACGAAATCTGCCAAGTTTTTTTAGGTTTCGTGTAGTTTTGTGCGGTTTCGTGGTTAAATTCTTACTCTAACTTGAGTTTGAACTCTGAACTATAAATCTATTTTGATCGCCAAAAAAATATTACACTTGCCCGAAAATATCCGGCGACGGGAGAAAGGGTTTTGAGTGTAGAATTTTATCGCTTGTCTTACTTCTTCGTTTTTTTTTATTAAATGTTGTAAAATATCGGTGTTTGGGCGATTTACGAAAACTTTTGAAACTTTGGAATTTTAGTCGCGTGTAAAAATGGCGAAGACAGAAAGTCGGGACGCTCGGTGCGGGCGAAACGGACAACCTCGAATATTAAAAAAAAGTTTAAGTGTAATTATCGCTTTTCAGTTTGCTTGCGGCAGACTGTTCTGACAAAAAACGGATAAAAACTAACTAAATTATGAAAAAATCTGCATCCATACGTTTTTTAATTTCTCTGCTTTTGCTGGTTTCCTTGTTTATGCCGGTGGCGACATTGGCGGTAACAATGGACGACGGGAAAAAATTCTTTAAAGAAGGAATGAAGGCGGAAGTTTCGGAAGAATGGGACAAAGCCGTCGAGCAATTTGCGTTGGCGGTGGCGAAAAGTCCGAAAAACTCGGAATATAAGTTGCATTTGGTTCGTGCGCTGTTTAATGCCTCGCAAATGTATATGAAAAAAGGCGCAACGCAAGCCAACGAAAAAGATTTTGCGGGCGCATACATCTCATTTCGCAAGGCTTACGGCTATGATCCGACAAACGAACTTGCCAAAGCCGAAATGGAACGAATGGTCAGAATGCAGAAGGAAGTTTTAAACGGAACAGGCAACACAACCGCGCAAACTGAAAATAAAGACGGCGTTAAACTCGTCCAAACGCAATATTCGCCGACGAATCTGCCGCCGAATTTTCGCGTTTCGCAAAAGATGGACAAATTGACCGACGTTATCAAAAACGATGCCGATTTGATTTCCGTTATCAGAGAATTTGCCGAAGCGTTGGACTTGAATGTTTTGTTTGATTCGCAAAACGCGGCAGCATTTAAAACCCGCAAATTAACCATCAGATTGAACCAGGTTACGGCGGCAAAGGCTTTGGATTATATCTTTTTGCAGGAAAATCTTTTCTTTCAGCGTGTCGGACCGCGCACGATTTTTGTAGCTGCAAACGAACGCCGCGCATTTTTTCAACAGATGGTTTTGCGGCCGTTTTATCTTTCAAACGCTAACCCCGACGACGTGGCGAAAGTTCTCCAAACCGCGATTCCGCCACAACAGGGAAGATCGCCTTCGCCCCCGCTGATTGACAAATCAACAAACAGCATCACTGTGCGCGACACTTCGGAAAATATCAAAATCATCGAAAGTTTGATTAAGGCTTTGGACAAAGACCGTGCCGAGGTCGTGATGGATGTGGCGATTTATGAAGTGAATAAAACCGACTTACTCCAATTCGGAAATCAACTCGGCATTGCCTCGGGCGACAATACGAATTTAAACAATCTCGGCGGCATAAATTTGCCTTACGTTTTGGGCGGAACGACACAAAATATCGCGAATAATCTGCCGTTTCCGGGTGCCAGTGCCGCGAGTATTGCTCTGGGATTGCCGGTCAGCAATATTGTTGCTTTACAGTCAAAACAAAACACGAAATTGATTGCTTCGACGCAGATTCACGCTTTTAACAATCAAGATTCTTCGGCGCGAATCGGTCAGCGCGTTCCGGTCAGAAGCGCACAATTCGTTACCGGCGGCACCAATAACGGCAACGGGGTGGTTTCAAATGTAACGCAATACGAACAAGTCGGTTTGACGTTGAAATTTAAGCCGATTGTGTTCCCGAATCAGGATGTGCAGGGTGATATGGAAATCGAATCCAAAGACGTTGCCGGCGAACTTTCCGATAATCCGATTTTTACCGAACGCGTGATTAAAGGCACGGGGCGTGTGCAAGACAATAAAACTTTACTGCTTGCCAGCGTTGCACAAAACACGCAAAGCGAAGGACGTTCGGGCTTGCCGCTTTTAGGTTTGATACCGATTATCGGCAGACTTTTTACCGCGCCGTCGAAAAATAATCGGCAGGTTGACATCGTGATTGCGATCACGCCGAAAGTTATTCGCGCACCGGCAATTTTGCCTGAAGATTTAATCGAGCGTCCGACGGGAAGTCAAGTCCAACCGACAAGCAGTAATCTTGAAGCGATGATTATTCAAGAAGAAATTGACGAACAAGTTGCTTTGGCGCGTAAAAATCCGACCGATTCGGTTGTCCAACTCGATGACCGAAAAGTTGATGACACCCCGACTTATACGAAAACTACCGAAACTGCTTCGGTAAATACAAAGGAAAATACTGAAAATAAAACTGAACAGACGGAAAAAACTACGTCAAATGAAGTTTCCGGCGCGGTGAAAAATAATCTGAATCTTAACCCGATTGATTCGAGTGTCAAAACCATAACGCTGAATCAAACTTCGGACTCAAGCGTTCAAACGCAAGATAATTCCGCAACCGTGCAGGAAAATAAACCATCAAACGGTTTGTTTGCTGAATTGCAGATTTTGCCGTCGCTTTCTGAAATGAAGAAAGGCGAAAAAACGCGCTTTGCAATTATGGTCAGAAGCGCGAATCCGTTTCGTTCAGCGGTTTTGGGTTTGAAATTCGATAAGGAAAAAGTTGCCGTGCGTTCGGTTGCTTACGGCGATGTTTTTGGCGGCAATATGGCGCAAAAAATGGCTTTGCCGTTTATCAATGAAGGCGGAAAAATGTATGTTTCGCTTGCTCCGCCGACTGATACGGCACAAAATAGTT
>CALMEH010000824.1 GCA_937863115.1 uncultured Acidobacteriota bacterium | reverse complement strand
GCATGTCTGAGGCACGCCGCCAGCGTTGATTCTGAGCCAGGATCAAACTCTCGTTAAAAAGTTATTACTAGCTTTGTTTTGTTCGCATTTCACGAACTATGTTTTGAATTAACACATGGACTCGCATATCTAGTTTTCAAACATCAACTTTCTTAAATCGCTCCAACCTCACGTTGGGGCGAAATTACTAATTATACAGAACCAATTTCGTTTGTCAACCTGACTAATAAACTTTTTGATGCTTCTCTTTTATACATCATTTGCTTCTTAGTGGCTTACTAATTTTTGATTCTCAATTTTCGCTTTCAACTTCACGTTGGGGCGAAATTACTGATTATACAGAACCAATTTCATTTGTCAAACCAACTAATAAACTTATTTTGACGTTTTTTTATTTCTACGTCGTTTCGCTTTTTAGCGACAAACACCTATTCTCTATATTTCCCATACTCTTGTCAAGCGATTTTTGCCAATTCTCAAATTTAATTTCGGTTCAACGACAAACAAACTTCGGCAATTTATTTCCGCCCCGTGAATTGCTGAATTAAAATAATATTCCACACATTTCACTTCTATTATTTACCGGCAAACTTTCCGTGTTTTCTCAAACGAACAATCCAAATTGAACTGAATTTGTCTGATTTTTATCAAAATAAAAACCTGCACGCCAGCAACATTTTATCTTTACCAAAACGCAGACTCTTTTTTTTCGATCATTATTATTCATTCCCCCGCGACAAAATCCACATTCGCCAAAACTTCCCCGACATTCAAAACCTGCAAAGACTGCGCAAATGTAAATCGTTTTGCCCTCACCGAGATAATATACATTCCGCCGACTTCTACTTCATCAAAACGATAATAACCGAATGCGCCCGTCCGCACCGTTCGCGTGTTTCTGTCCGAATCGGTCAACGAAACAAAAACATTTCTGATACCGCTACTGTTCGCCGCCGAAATAGGTCCGCTGACCAAAACATTTGCCGCTAACGGCGCAAGCTGAATTACTTTTTACGGTGAGAGACTCGTAACTGTCTTCGAAATCGTGCAAACTTGCGTTCCGGCGTTATAGCTCGATGTTGAATTAGTATTCGGAGTCAACGTGCCGTTTTCAAAATGATAGAGCCGTAGATTACTGCAAGTTTGCGAACACGAAACATTCGGAATATTTTCCGTAACCCTAATATTCCCGAATAGACGGCGGACGTTCTTACATCAGAGTGCGGCGCACCGGCATACAAATTCACAACATTCGGCAAAGAGGTAACACATCGGTTGACACCGACGTTGCTTACACTCTTATATTTTATAACAGCCGATAATTCCGACAAACGACAACCCCGGACGACTGACTCTTATGGGAGCATTTTCCGGCATAAGCGAGAAAGGGAAATTTCTGTTTCTCTCGTTTTTTTTGAATCCTCAAAGTAAAATCAATCGCCGTTTTGCCTCTGCGCGATTTGAGCGCGGAGCAGTTGGACAAGTATCTCGGCATCGGCATTTCCGACCCGCTCGTCAATAAACTCAGCAAAATTCAGACGCTTTCGGTGCGTCCGAGCAATTCGGTTCTCAAATTTGCCGAAGCGCAAAGCGATTTAACAAACGCCGGGCGCGAACTCAATGTCGAAACCGTTTTGCCGGGCAATCTGCAACGCGACGGCGAACGTCTGCGGGTCAGCGTCCAACTCGTGCGAACACTCGACAAATCGGTTATTTGGGCGAATCGTTTGAAGACCGCGCCGACAATATTTTCATCGTTCAAAACCGGCTTTCAAGCCTCGTTGACGCGCTATGAATTTGCCGGAAAACGATGCGAGAACTAAAGATTACACGCTCAACGCCGATGCCTACGAGCTTTATTTACAAGGACGATTTCTCTGGCGCAAAGGCACGAAAGCGGATTTCGAGAAAGCGATTGAATATTATCGCCGCGCTTTACAGATAGATTCAAATTACGCTTTGGCTTACGTCGGCATCGCCGATTGCTATGTGCTTTTGGGCGATTTTGCTTATTATTCGTCGATCGAATCTTATCCGCCGGCAAAGGAAAATATTTTGCGGGCATTACAGATTGACCCCGATTTGGTGGACGCTCAAGTTTCGCTGGCGAACATCGAATATCTCTACGATTGGGATTGGAAAAAAACCGAAGATTCGTTTAAACGGGTAATCGAACTCGCTCCGAACAACGCCACCGCGCATCAATGGTATGGCGAATTTCTCGTTTCGCAAAAGCGTTTCAACGAAGCCGAGAGCGAATTGAACGAAGCCGTCCGACTCGAACCGAATTTGATTGTTTTAAAGACCGTCGCCGATTGAATTTTTATATGCGCGGCGATTTCGATACAGCTATCGGGCGTTTGCGGCAAACGTCGGAACTCGACCGAAATTTTTTTCTTGACACATCTTTTTCTCGCGCTTGCGCTCGACGCAAAAGACGACCGCGAAGAAGCCTTACAGGAATACGAACTCGCCGCGCAATTAAATCCCGACAGTGCGTATTGTATCGCTTATCTCGGACGCGCTTACGGACGGCATGGCGAACGCCGCGAAGCCTCGAAACTGCTCGAAAAACTGCGCGAAACCAATCGTCAAAAATACGTTTCACCTTTTTTTTATGCGTTGGTTTATGAAGGTTTGGGCGAAGGCGATAAAGAACTTTCATATCTGGAAAAATCAATCGCCGAACGCGCCAGCGTCGTGCCGCTTTACACGGTCAAACCGCATCTGGAAAAAATTCGACGCGACACAAAATTCAATGAACTTTTGAGCCGCGTTTTTTAACATACGGTTATTCACATTTCGCCCGATAATTTCTAATTTTCTTTCGCCTGTAAAAGCCAATCAGCAATTTCACGAACTGCACTGCGTCCGCCTTTGTTTTCGGTGGTAAAATGTGCGGCGGCTTTTGCTTCTTCAACCGCGTCGGCAACGGCGATTGCCAAGCCGACGCGCTCGAATAATGCAATATCGGGAATATCGTCGCCGACAAACGCGGTTTCTTCTGCCGAAACATTTGCCAACGCGAGAATTTCTTCAAAAACTCCGATTTTATCCGCTGCGCCTTGCCGAACAAATTCGATGCCGAGTTCTTTGGCTCGAATTTCAACAATCGGCGAATTTCTGCCCGAAATTATTCCCGAACGAAACCCTGCGCGATGCCACGAAACAATTCCCTGCCCGTCGCGGACGTGAAAAACTTTCATCGTTTCGCCGCTTTCGGTAAAATAAAGCCGTCCGTCGGTCAACACGCCGTCGCAATCCATCAACAACAACTTTATTTTCCGAGCGCGTTGTAAAATTTCTTCGTTCAATTTATTTTATCTCACTTCAAAGATTTTAATTCCGCTCAATTTCCAACCGTTTCCAATTTTTGACAGACGGAAAACCGCTGTGCCGCTTTCGTCGGATTTATTTAGCAGTCGTATATTTAATTGAACTTCGACCAAAACCGTGTTTGTGTCTAATTTATCAACTTGCAAAATTTTCGTCGTCCACGTCTGCGCTTGTCCGGCAATGCCGCCCGCAAAACGCGGAATTTCGCCTGATAGAATCATTGCATCGAGATTTGCTTTGCTTCCCGAAATCGCGGCTTTGTCAAATTGTGCGAAAAATGCTTTGACAGATTCATCAATCGCCGTTGCACCGCCAGCATTGTTTCTGCCTTCGCGGGCAACGAGCGATTCTGAATCTGTTTTGACAGCTTCGGAGTAAAATTGTGCGGCTTGCGATTTCTGTCCCGATTTTAGATTGAACTCGCCAAGCCCGACGTTTGCCAGCGAAAGACTTCTGAGAGTCGGCAATTTTTCATCCAGAACGGCACGAAATTCTTTTTCGGCTTCGGCGTTTTTGCCTTGTCCGAGCAGAGCGCGGGCAAGCAGAACGCGAACTTCATCAAAATGCGGCATTAAATTCAACACAATTCGCGCGTTTTTTTCCGCGTCGGCAAATTGCTGTTTATCGAGCAAACGCTTGACCACTAGCAAGGCATCGCTATCGTCAAATTCTTTCGGCGCAATGTCGTCTGCATAATCGGTTTGCGGATAAAGTTTTTCGGCATCAATTT
>CALMEH010000823.1 GCA_937863115.1 uncultured Acidobacteriota bacterium | reverse complement strand
TTCTCGTTTCCGTTCGGCGCACCGGGCGATATTCCGCAAGTCGGAGATTTCGACGCTGATGGAAAAGCCGATCCGGTAGTGTTCCGTCCTTCAACCTCAACTTGGTATATCCAAAAATCGACGGGCGGCACGATCATCACGACCTGGGGCGCGCCGGGCGACGTTCCCGTTGCGGCAGATTACGACGGCGACGACAAAGCTGATATTGCAATATACCGTCCGTCAAACGGTCAATGGTGGCTATATCGCTCAAGCTTGGGCAGAATCGCAGCCACCTTCGGAACTGCAGCCGACAAGCCCGTGCCGGGCGACTATAGCGGCGACAGCCGCGCGGATATTGCATTCTGGCGACCTTCAACCGGCGAATGGTTTGTTCTCAGAAGCGAAGATTCGAGTTTTTATTCATTTCCCTTCGGTTCTTCGGGAGATATTGCTTCGCCGGGCGATTGCGACGGCGACGGCAAATTTGACGCGGGCGTTTTCCGTTCTTCAAATTCGACGTGGTTTGTTCAACGCTCGACTGCCGGAACATTGATTCAGCAATTCGGTATCGTGGGAGATTTGCCGGTTCCAAGTTCTTTTGTTCCGTAAGCTGTCAAATTGAGTGGTTATTCGTGTCTTGCAGAGGTTATTAAATATATTCGCAATGTTTGTTCACAGATTTTATAATTTTTGATGACTTCCGGAATCTTGAACTTTTATTGATTTCGAGACAATTTTTGGACTTTATTTGCGCCTTTGGGAACAACTTTGAAATTCAATCGTTTTAATAATGTAATTTCAAACGCAATCTTTTTTTTTGCTAAACAAAGCAACCAAATCGGCTTTTGAAATCTCTATGAAAGTGATCAACAAATTATTTTTTTCGCAGTTACCTGTTTTTTTACTTTTTTTTTTGACACGAATAATCGCTTTAAATTAGAATCAGATTCAACTAACAAGCGTGTAAATTTTTAAGATCAATCTTTCTGACGGGGAAAAGTAGTAGCAGAACATTTTTCTTATTCGACGACAAAAAAAGTTTTTTACTGGGAAAATGAGTCCTATATTAAGCGGCAAAAGTTTGTGTTTTAACTTGCGCCTTGAAAAAGTAACCCTTGATGCGGAGTTGGTGTTGTTCAAAGTTTATCACTTGAATAATCCGAAGTTTCCGCCACACAAAATGTAATGTCGAATTGCTCCTACAATTTAGCTCGAAATGCAAATTTGAATCTACGGCGCAACATCCCGAAGCGTGAAGATTCTTGTAGAAAAATCAGTAATTTTTGAATAAGCCGAAAACTCCATTAGCTTTGTGAGTTTTCGGCTGTTTTGTTATTTGTAATTAAAATTTTAGATTTGGTTTCGGATAAACCGAAAATGAAAAGCCCGATCGATAACGCCAATTATCAATTGAGCCGATTAGGTTTATCTTCAGAAACGGAATGTCTCTTAAGGTAAGACCGCTACAAGTCCTATCCTATTTCATTCCGTTTCTAAAAATCAACTTGAAAAGCGGCACTTCAACAAGCGTTCACTAACAACGCTCGTTTTGTGCATACCAGTGTGGGCTTTGTCCGCCATCCTAATTGTTGCAAGAGATAAAGTTATGTCAAAAAATAGAAGAGAAAACCGAAGTCAGACGGCAGTGAACAATCGTTTAAAGTTACAGTCAGAAAGTTACACGATTGTTCAATCGGCGGAAAATAGATCGAGCGAAAATGAATCGGGCGGAAAGCTGAATTTATTTTCAAGGATAAAAACCAATTGGCTGGTCGTTTTGCTGATCGGCATTCTTTCGCTCGGAGCATTCGGAGCAGGTCTGAAATATCTCGAAGATGATGCCAAGCGCGAAATGGCAAAGCGCGAATCGAACAAAGGCAATTACTTGCTTGATAAGGAAAAGTCGAAAGAACCGCTTTTAAACAACATCAATCCGTTTCTTCCGGCACCGCTTCCCGATCCGACACCGCAACTTGCTAAAGAATACATTTATGCCGGCTCGAAATTACTTTCGGTCGAAGATGCCGGAGCGACTGCTGCCGCACCAGCCGATCTTGCGGTTTGGCGACCTTCTTCGGGCGTGTGGTATGTTCTCGGCGGACAAGGTTCTGCCCAAACCATTCAAGGCTGGGGAACAAATGGTGATGATCCGCGACCGGGAGATTATGACGGCGACGGTAAAACGGATTTCTGCGTTTATCGCAAAATATTGAATCAAACCAGCCAATGGTGGATTTTGAAGAGTTCTGATGGTGGTTATTATCAAGTAACTTTCGGCACTTATGATGACAAACCCGCACAAGCCGATTTCGATGGCGACGGAAAGACTGATTTAGCTTTATTTCGCCCGTCAAACGGCACTTGGTATATCAATCAGAGCAGTAATTCACAGACCATCACACCACAATTCGGCTCAAACGGCGACGAACCTGCTCCGGCGGATTTTGACGGCGACGGACGAGCGGATATTGCGGTTTGGAGGGATTTGGAAACAAAATTCTATTCGGTCGGCAGTTCGAGCGGACAGCTTTACATAAACTTGATCGGTTCATCAGGCGACCAACCTGTTTCATCGGACTACGACGGTGATGGTAAAGCCGACTACGCGCTCTTCAGAAATTCGACTGCTACCTGGTTTGTCAAACAAAGCACGAACGGCAGCATCGTGCAAACAGGCTGGGGAATATCCGGCGACAAGGTAGTGCAAAACGATTATGACGGCGACGGCAAAACGGATTTGGCGGTTTG
>CALMEH010000822.1 GCA_937863115.1 uncultured Acidobacteriota bacterium | reverse complement strand
ATCTGCGACATTTTTCTCGACATTTTGTTTGAGCAATTCAATTTCATTATTTAACTTTGCGACATCATTATTAGCCGCAATAACTTCCGGATGTTTATCTCTTAAACCTTTGACGGTTTTCAGGTTTTCAACTTTTGATATTAGTTCCGCTCGTTTTTGAATCAATGTAATGTAAGCCGGATTGTTTTCAAGCCGACCGACTTGTTTTGCTGTGTCTTGCGACTCTTTTTCGCCGTAATCTTCAATCAAACGCATTTGGCTGTTTAATGAACGAATGCTGTCAAGCACGCGACCTTTCTCGTTAATCAAGCCTTCTTTTTCTTTGGAAAGCGTTACTGCACTTGTCTGCCAACCTTCGCGCTGAGCAATCAAACCTTGAACGGCTTCGGGCAGAATATCCACATTATTCATCATCACCTTCAAACGCTCTTGATCTTTTTCGTCCAAAATTTGTTTGGCTTTAGCTAATTCGGCATCGAGAAAATCGCGCGTTGTTTCGGCTGTCTGTGTTGATTGCAAAACCTGCGCATTGACGTATTTGCTTGCCAATTCCGCCGTTACATTTCGCGCCGATTCAGGCGAACGGTCTCGGTATTTAATCGAAAATGACGCAATTTTTTGATCGTTATCGTCCTTATCCACTTCGACTTCGATATTCTTATACATTTTTTCGATGATAAGTTCCATCGGTGTTCCGGCGTTTCGCTCCAACTTGAAAAGGTCGTATTTGGCAATCATCGGTTCAAGCGAATTTCGACTCAAAACTTCGGTTCTGATAGTTTGCAAACGCTGTGATAAATCTTCATCCGTCAACGATTGCACAACCTTTTCGGAAATTGTCGGTGCGGTAACAGCTAAAATCGTTTTCGATTCAAAAACGCTCGGCAATTTATTAACGACATAGCCGATTGCTGCCGTCATTGTCAGAATCGGCAATAAAATCAACCATTTACGACGTTTCATCATCGCAAAAAACTCACCCGCAGTTCGTTGTCTAAACTCTACGCTCATCTCTTTCCTCTATTTTTCCTTTGAAGTTTCAGCCCAATTTAATACCCGGCGCACTAAGACGGTAAAAACAATCAATCCGATGCCAAAAATTAACAATCCGATCGATTCCGGCATTTTGCCAAAGATAAAATTCAAATTTAATGTGTCGAATAAATTCATTTTTCTTAATTAAACCGAAGCCATTCCGAGCCGTTGACGATATTCGGGATTCGGTTTTCCGCCCGTTCGCGCCGTTTCGCGTTCGTCAATTATTACGGCTTTTTTAAGTTGTTCGATGGCTTGCGCTTTCAAACCTTTTTTGTGGTAAATCCAACCGAGCGTGTCGTAAAATCCGGCTGTGTTCGGATTCTTTTTCACAGCTGATTGCGCTAAGGTCAATGCTTCGTCCAAATTTCCGCCGGTTTCGGCGATAAGCCACGCCAGATTGTTTGCCGCAATCGGCGAATCGGGCGCGAGTTCCAACGCTTTACGATAATTCTTTTCGGCTTCCGCGCCGTTATTTCTTGCTTCTTCCAAAATTCCAAGCAATGTGTGAACACTTGCCG
>CALMEH010000821.1 GCA_937863115.1 uncultured Acidobacteriota bacterium | reverse complement strand
GAAATTAAAAGATGCGTTCAATTCACTGTCGCCGAAAAACGATGCCGTTGCCGCGCCGTTCGTGCTTGATCCGCAACTTCCGAAGTTGATGAAAGCCGTTTTCGGCATCAATATCCCAGATGCGCCACGCAACGATTTGGTGTCGATTTTCGCTACGGGCATTCCGGTAAATGATATAACCGGACCGAACTACACGACGTTTCTTTCGGACGGCAAACCACACGAATATCTGCGTTTGAATGTCGCAATTCCGATTACGCCGTTTGATAAAATCAATCGCTTGGGCTTGCTTGGTGGCGACGTTGCCGGATTTCCGAACGGTCGTCGTGTTCAAGATGACGTTACCGATATTGCACTTCGCGCAGTCGCCGGCGGAACACCGTTCACGCCCGCAACAAACGTCGCGCCAAACAATGCTTTGGGCGATGGCGTGAGCGAAAACGATGTTCCGTTCTTAAATCGTTTTCCGTATCTCGCCACACCACACGCGGGAAATTCAGGAAAACCGTAACTTAGCGGAAAAGTAAAAAAAGTCGGTTGAATTCGATTCAACCGACTTTTTTATTTTGGTTAGAACTGCTTGATTTTCGCGGCTTCATCTAATTCGTTATATTTTTGAAAATCGGCATCAGCCTTTTCCGTTTCGCCGAGTTGCCGATAAACCTGCGAGCGTCTGAGATAAGTTTCTGCTTCCGTGTAATTCAAATCTATTTCAATCACCGAATCCAACTCTTTCAGCGCGTCTTTGAAATATTGAATTGCTTTTGTTTTATCTTCTTCCGATTCTTTTTGATTTAGGATTCTTCCGAGTTCGAGATAAATCACGGCACGTCCGAAATAGGCTTTTGAAAGCCGATAGTTTTTCACAATCGCCTTGTTATAATATTCCAAAGCCTTCTCGTGTTCTCTTTTGTAACGATAAATATTTCCGATACCAAGCAATCCCTGATCAGACTGAAATTTAAGATAATCGCTTAAGGCTGAGTCATAATTACCTTTTTTTTCGTAAATTTTTCCTCTGTATAAACTTGATAGTCCAATAAATCTTCCGTTTTTAATAACGAAATTAAAATCACTAAGAGCATTAGTAAAATCACCTTTTTCATAATAGGCGATTCCTCTGTCTTGATAATAGTCGCAACTATTACACCAATCTTCTGAGTCTTCGGTTTTGGCAATTTTTTCGGTGTAATAATCAATTTTGCAATCGTAATCTTGCGGAGCGCAATCTTCCAAGTTGAGGGGGTCTTTCTTTTCTTCTTTTTTTACTTTATTCTTGTCTGCATTGCAGGTTTGAGCAGAATCTTTATTTTCTTGACCGAAAATACTGACGCAAACCGAAAAGATTAAAAACAAACCGAAGAAAATTTTGAATATTGGATTTTTCATAGTTTTGCTCGCTTTTTATTACAACCATCATAACTCAAAACTTGATTTTTACAAGACTTTTTTTACTTCGGTAGTTCCTAATAATGCGTTGTTTGGAAAATAACCACGAAGCAACACCAAGCGACACGAAATGAAGTCAATAAATTCGTGGATTTTAGTGTTGTTTCGTGGTTATAAAATCTTAACAACACACAATTAGAACATTGACTTTATTTCTGACATTTCGGGCAAAAATACGTCGAGCGTCCGCCTTGTGTGATGCGTTTTATTGCGGTTTCGCAAACGGTGCAAGGTTCGTTTTCGCGGTCATAAACAAGCCAATGACTTTCAAAACCGCCGCCGTAATAGCTTCCGTCAATGTTTTCGGGATTGACGTTCAAAGTCGAGCCGTGTGCGATTGATTCGGCTAAAACTTCGCGGATTTTCTCGAACAAAATATTTACTTTTTTCGATGAAACTTCACCAGCCGAAAGAATCGGATTTATTTTCGCTAAAAACATCGCTTCCGAGGCGTAAATATTTCCCAAACCAAGAACTTTTGTTTGATCGAGCAAGACGATTTTGATGTTTCGTTTTGAAGATTTTAAGGTTTCGCGCAAATATTTCGGTGTAAAGTCTTCGCCGAAAGGTTCGGGCGCAAGTTGTTTTAATTCTTTTGTTTCGTAAAGATTAGCCGTTTCGACAACGCGCATAAAACCGAAATGCCGCTGGTCTGAAAAAATAAGACGCGTTTCGTCTTCGAGATAAAAGACGGCGTGAGAAAATTTCGGTAAATCGCGATCAATCGGCAAAAGCAGAAATCTTCCCGACATTCGCAAATGTGCGATCAAAGTTTGTCCGTTATCCAAATCAAACAAAATATGTTTCCCGCGACGATGGACAAAATTTATCATGGCGTTTTTTAATTTTTGGGCAAATTCATCAGCCGGATTAAACGGCGCAAGACGTTGGCGCAGAAGTTCGGCAATAACGATTTTTCGACCTTTGACCAATTGGTCAAGGGATTTTGTAACTAATTCTACTTCAGGCAATTCGGGCATAATTTATTTTCCGGCAAAAAAATCTTTCAAACCTGTAATCATTTCCGCGCCGCGCAATGTTGCTTCGACCGTTTTGCCAAAGCGCGTTTCGGATAAATATTTGGAAACCATAATGATAAATCCGAAAACGGGAATAAAAACGGCAATCAAAACGACGAAAGCCAGCGTATCAATCATATCAATTTTCAAATCGCTGTAAGAAGTTACAAAACCAATCCACAGCAAACTTGCGGGCGCAAAAGCGCAAATGCAAACGAAAATAATCCGCCCGAAAAACACTAAATAATTTTTCTCGCGCCAAGCATTTTTTAATACTGTTAGTTGAAAAAGCAAAGCAAAAATCGCCACGCCGAGCGCAATAAACGGTTGGTAGCGCACGAATATAAAACACATTCCGCCCATAACACCGACGCACAAACCCACGATAAAAGACGTGAATAAAAGTATGAAAAACTCTTTGATTTTTGAGACAAAAGACATTTTCTAAACTTTCGTATAATCGGTCAGAGATGTTTTATCGCCGAGAACCGAGCCTTCGCCGACCGTCGCATTTTTGCCGATATAACAACTTCTGCCAATGACGGCGTTTTGGATTTTTGCCGAATTTGAAATTCGTGTGTGGGACCAAATAATCGAATTTTCAATCACGGCTTTTTCCTCAATGTGAACGCCTGTGCCGATAATCGAATTTGTGATTTTGGCGTTCGGTTTGATGATGCAATCTGCCCCGATAATCGAATGTTTATCAATATTTGCGGCGGTAGCGGCTTCGTAATTTGCAGTTCTATCGGCTTCGATGTTTTTGATTTTCCCGTTTAGAAAATCCAAATGCGCGCTCAGATAACTCTGCGGATTTCCGATGTCGCGCCAGTAATTTTTCTCCATTACAAAAGCATAAAAAGGTTTTTCTTTTGCCAGCAAATCAGGGAAAACTTTGTATTCAAACGATGTGTTTTCGCCTTTCGGAATGATGTCCAAAATCGTCGGTTCTAAGATATAAATTCCGGCGTTGATGTTGTTTGTCGTCAAAAACGGAAGTTCTTCAGCAGAAGGTTTTTCGCGGAATTTCAGGACTTTGCCGTCTGCTTCAGTTTCAACCAAGCCGTAAGCCGAAGGATTTTCAACCGGAGTGAGAACGATTGTCGCTTCCGATGCTTTTTCTTTGTGAAATTCGATGACTTTGGTTATATCAATATCGGTCAGAATGTCGCCATTAAAAACAATCGTTGTTTCGCGCAAATCTTCCGCCGCATAGCGATACGCGCCGCCTGTTCCCATCGGCGCGGGTTCGGTAATAAAGCGCAAATTCACGCCGTAATCAGAGCCGTCGCCTAGAATTTGCTCGATTTTGTCGGGCTGATAACTCAAAGATAAAGTAATGTCGGTAATTCCCGCACGGCGCAAAGAATTTAATTGCAGAAGCAAAAATGGTTGATTCAAAAAAGGCACAATCGGCTTTGGCGTATAAACTGTCAAAGGTCTGAGCCGTGTGCCTTTTCCGCCTGCTAAAATTAAGGCTTTCATAGATTTTTAGTTTCAATTTTCCGGTTTTATGTTCTGTATTGGAATTTGGAACGGGAAATTTATATTTAGATTAAGTAATTCAATTACGAAAATCAAAATAAGGTGATTATAAATTTCTTAAAAATTTAGTGCCAAAAACTGTAAAAATTGTTTTAAAAATGTTGACATTATTTGGCATCTCTGATAATTTAATTATGGCGAGTCGGCTGTAATTGTCGAAGAATCCCCACAATCAGTCAAGTCTTATCAAATCGTTCGGATTCCGAATTCTAATAATATTTCAAAATGAGTTTCGATAAAATAAAAGTAATGCGAAACGCGGAAAAGTGTCTATCACAGGGCAAAATCCGCGCGGCGATTAGTGAATACAAGCGCGTCGTAGAACACGACCCGAAGGATTTCGGGACGATGAATATTTTGGGCGATTTGTATTTAAAAAATTCCGAAGCACAGGAAGCCGTCGGTTGTTTTACACAAGTTGCCGACCATTATAACACGCAAGGTTTTTCGCAAAAAGCGATTGCCGTTTATAACAAGATTTCGCGTCTTAAGCCTGATTCTATTGAGGTTTCGGCAAAACTAGCCCAACTTTATAAATCGAAAGGTTCATTCGCCGAGGCGCGAGTTCATTTCACCACTTTAGCCGAACAATATCAGCGCAAAGGTCAAAAAATCGAAGCTCTGGCAATCTGGAAACAAATCGCTGACCTCGATGCAAACGATGCGTCAACCTATTTGAAAATCGCCGAAGTTTATTGGCAGGAACAGCAAAAAGAAGAAGCCGCACGTTCATTTGCCGAAGCCGGAAAACGTCTTTCGGCGCAAGGTCAACACGAATCTGCGTTGACGGCATATTCGAGGGCTTTGGAAATCAGCCGCTATGATTTAGTGATTTTGAAAGGTTATGTTGACGCGCAAATAAAACTCGATTGCGGCGATGATGCGGCAAAAGTTTTAATCGGAATTTTAGAAAAACAACCTTACAACCGCGATATTCTATTGCTTTTGATTGATTGCTATATTGATTCGGAAAATCCTGCGGAAGCCGAAAAAGCGATTATCAAATTGGTTGAACAAGAGCCGCCAAATTACCCCAAATTTTTAGATTTGGTTAAAATTTATCTAAAAAACAAAGATTTGGATTCGGCGGCGAGGATTCTGTCGATGTCTTCGGAACATCTGCTCGTGGGCGGACAATCGGATCAGTTTTTGCATTTTACGGACGAAATTTTAGCAAATAATCCTGAGCATTTGGAGGCTTTAAGACTTTCAGTGCGCTATCACGGCTGGCATCGGGACGAAGGTGAATTGAAAAAATCGCTTGAGCGTCTGGCAGAAGCCGCGCGAATTAATGAATCGGTTGATGATGAGCATTACGCTCTTTCGCAATTAGTAATGATTGCACCCCACGAAGCCCGCTACGCACAGCGTTTACAGGAGATAAAGATTCAATACGGTTTTGATGAATCCGAACTTCAACTGACAGAGGTTCAAAACCATAGGGCAATGGAAATTCCTTCGTTTGAAAATCTTCAACCGCAAGACGATTATTCGGCAAACGGCAACGGTCATATTTATGAAGCCGAGTTTGCCGATTCAGGCGAAAATTTTATTGCCGCAAGGGAAGAAAAATATTTTGCATTCACCCAAAACGATTCGGCTCAAATATCAGAAAACGCGGCGGATTTTATCGTTGAAGGCGTAATTGACGAAGCCTATTCAAATCCGGCAGAAGACATTCCGGCGCAAGACCCGACGCTTAAACCGGCGGACGAAATAAAAATCGCTTCGGAAATCGAAAGCATTGATTTTTACATTGGACAGGGCTACACGGAATTAGCCGAAAAATCAATTAATGCGCTTGTCGAACAATACGGAAATCGTCTGGAATTTGCCGAACTTCAGGCGAAAATGGGAAATAATTTCACATTGCCCGCGACCAACGTAAAACCGCAACCTATTGAGGTTAAAATAGTTGAAGAATCGAAACCGCAATCGAAAACGCCGGATGTTTTAAGCGAATTTCGCAACGAACTCGGACTCGAAGATTTTGAAGCGGAAGCCGAAGGCGATTACGAAACACATTACGACACGGCAACTGCCTACCGCGAAATGGGTATGCTCGAAGAAGCTATCCGTGAATTTCAAGACGCAATCAACATTGCCAAACCGAACGACGGCACGCGCCGATTTTTCCAATGCGCCAATCTTTTGGGGCATTGTTTTATGGAAAAACAGATGCCGAATCTCGCGCTCGTCTGGTATCGGCGCGGACTCGAAACCGCCGGTTTGAACGACGATGAAAAACAAGCTCTTTACTACGAAATCGCCAATGCTTACGAAGTCGGCGAAGAATCCGCAAAAGCAATCGAATATTTTGAGAAGATATATGGCGAAAATATTGATTACCGCGATGTTTCCGCACGTCTCAAAAGTTTAAAAGGTTAAATGTGGAAACAAACGTCCAAAAAGTTTGGTTAAGTGAAGGCAACCAAACTTTTTCACTTTTTCACTTTTTCACTTTTTCACTTTTTCACTTTTTCACTTTAAAAAGTTATACTTGCCGATATGGTCGAGCGAATCACGGTGATTCTTTTTATTTTACTGTTTTTTATGGCGGGCGTTATGCTGATAATCCTGCCGTGGATAAATATCGGTGTGGTTGGCGATTGGGGCGATAATTACTTGCTGGCAGTTGTTTCCGAAAAGACCGGTTTGCCGATTATTCGCCAAGCCGTGGCTTCGGGCTGGATGCGTGGTGCGATAACGGGTTTGGGCGTTTTGAATCTGTTTTTAGCGTTTTGGGAAATCGCGCATTTTAAGAAAAGCGTGGAAATGTTATCCGAAAACGAACTTGGTCAAGTAAAAAGTGAAAAGTAAAAAGTAAAAAAAATAGATGATTTATCTCATCACCGACGGCGAACTTACGGTAGAAAATTACGCGGAATCATCGCGCAAAACCTTAGAATTAATCAAACGGGCTGTTGCCGCAAAAATCTCTCTGATTCAAATCCGCGAAAAACAAATTCCTGCAAAATCGGTTTTTGAGTTTGCTTTGCAAGCGGCACAAATCACCAAAAAATCTAAAACAAAACTTTTAATTAATGACCGCGCCGACATTGCGCTCGCGGCAAATGCGGACGGTGTTCATCTGACAGCAAATTCGCTTTCGGCAAAGGTTATTCGCAAAAATTTTCCGAAAAATTTTATCATTGGCGTTTCGGCGCATTCGCTCGAAAAAGCCGAAATTGCTAAAAATCAAGGCGCGGATTTTGCGACATTCAGCCCGATTTTTCATTCACCGAACAAAGGCAAATCTGTCGGATTGGAAGTTTTGCGCGAAGTCTGCAAAAAGTTAAAACCTTTTCCAATCATCGCACTCGGGGGAATTGATAGGACGAATTACCGCGAAGTTTTGCAGATTGCAAACGGCTTCGCGGCAATTCGGTTTTTAAAGGAGGTGAGAGGTGAGGTTATCGTGTAGGTGAAGATGGTTTCCAGTTGTATGTGTCGTTTTTCGGCAAAACGTAACGGTTTTTTTTGAAAAAAAATAAAATTATGAAACAGAAAATTTGCTTGACGATTGCAGGGCTTGATCCATCGGGTGGCGCAGGTGTAATTGCTGATATAAAAACATTTGCAGCTTTTAGATGTTATGCGGCGGCGGCGATTGTTTCCGTAACTTTTCAGAATACACAAGGTGTTTTCGGTGCGGAAAATTTGTCGGCGGAAACGGTTCGCAATCAAGTTTTACCGATTTTGGACGATTTTAAGGTTGATGCACTGAAAACCGGAATGCTTCCGACACGCGAAATTATCGAAGAAGTTGCGCGAATTGTTGCGGAAAATAATTTGCAGAATTTTGTTGTTGATCCGGTCGTGCGTTCGACTTCGGGTTTTGATTTGATTGACGATAAAGCCTTGCGCGTTCTCATCGAAAAACTTTTTCCACTTTCAGTCGTCATCACACCGAACATTCCCGAAGCGGAAAGAATCACAAACATAAAAATTAAAACCGTTGAGAATGTCAGAAAAGCTGCAAAAATGATGCAAAAATTCGGTGCAAAAAATGTCTTGATAAAAGGCGGACATTTGCCTTTTGGTGATTTGGAATACGATTCGGGCGATGCGGAATCTAATACCAAAGTCCACAACGGACGAAAGGCAATAGATTTTTTGTTTA
>CALMEH010000820.1 GCA_937863115.1 uncultured Acidobacteriota bacterium | reverse complement strand
ACAGTATATTCCGTAGCAGAGCTACGGGGAATTAGACCTATAAGGAACGATTAAACATACTTTTCAACAACTTTTGCAATGGCTTCACGCGAGACTGCGCCGACAATTCTTTCTTGCTCTTGCCCGTTTTTGAACAAAATCAGCGTCGGAATACCGCGAATCCCAAAGCGTTGCGGGACGTTCATATTCTCGTCCACGTTCATTTTATAAATGTTCGCTTTGCCTGCGTAATCTGTTGCCACTTGTTCAACCGAAGGCGCAATCATCCGGCAAGGTCCACACCATTCTGCCCAAAAATCTACCAAAACGGGTTTATCAGAACCCAAGATGTCGGCTTCAAAATTGCCGTCCGTCGCTTCTTTTACATTTGCACTCATAATAATAATTACTCCTTAATTTTTGGTCTTTGGCTTTTGGTCTTTGATCTTTGAAAGAAATCAAAGATCAAAGACCAAAAGCCAAAGACCATATAATACTTAAATTTTACGATTTATTCCGCCGAAATCAAAGTTGCTTTCAAGCTAATCTCTGCGCCTGCCAAAACCTTTGAAACCGGACAATTTTCCTTCGCGCTTTTCGCCAGAGTTTGAAACTCTTCGTCCGAAATATTCGGCACTTCCGCCGAAGTTTCCAAATCAATATTCGGAATCTCGAAACCTTCCCCGACTTTTTCGAGTTTGACGATTGCTTTCGTTTCAATCTTCGTCGGCGCAAAGCCCGCGCGTCCTAATGCTCCCGACAAAGCCATCGTAAAACATCCGGCGTGTGCCGCCGCGATGAGTTCTTCGGGATTTGTCGCCGGCTCATCGCCAAACCGCGAACTAAACGAATACGCGCCCTCAAACGCGCCGCTTCCGAGCTTGATTTTGCCCTTTCCTTCCGTTACGCTTCCTGTCCATTCTGCTTCTGATGTTCTTTTAATTGCCATAATTTTACCTTCTTTTTTATTTTAATGCAGAAACGCGCACGAAGTAAGCGTGTTTTCATTTAACAAAAAACACGCTTACTTCGTGCGCGTTTCTGCATTTCGTTTATGAAATCTTCTTCGTCAAAGTTATCTGCGGCGGTTCGGCGGCGATTTCCTGAACTTTTGCAAAGAAATCCGTGAAATACGGCATCGCAAAATGCTCGTCAAGTGCCGCTTTGTTCGCCCAAGTTTCGTGCCACACAAAAACCGTTTCGTCATCAATCGCCTGATGAACGTCGTAATTCAAACAACCTGCTTCCGCCCGTGACGGCTCAACCAACGACAACGCCGCTTGTTTCGCTTCTTCAACCATTTCACCTTTCACTTTCAAACGCGCCATCAGCACGATTTTTTCATCATTCATATTTTTTAAGCATCAATCAGATGACGCACATCGCCATAAACAAATTTCCCGACAAAATCTTTTTCATAAAAATTGTGCGGAAAAATCGAATCAATCTTACTTACGTCGTTCAGACGATTCATCTGTTCATCTGAAATATTCATATCCAAACTCGCTAGATTATCTTGCAGTTGCGCTAATTTTCGCGTTCCGATAATCGGAATCATCGAAGCGTTTTTGTGTCGCAACCAAGCCAGCGCGACTTGCGAAGCCGAAACGCCCAATTCTCCCGCAATGTTCACAACTTCTTGCGCGATTCGCGTCTTCCTGTCTTTTTCGGGTGCTAACGCGCCTTGCATCAATTCCGAACCATAACGCCCTGTTTTCGCGTCTTCCGATTCCATATTTAAATACTTCCCTGCCAAGATTCCGCCCGCGAGTGGCGACCAAGGCGTAACCGTCAATCCCAATTCCTTCGCCATCGGGAGCAATTCGTGTTCGGGTGTGCGTTCAATCAAACTGTCTTCGATTTGAAGCCCGACAAACGCCGACCAGCCGCGCCATTCCGCCAAAGTATTCGCCCGCGCCACATACCAAGCCGGCGCGTCGGAAATGCCGACATACAAAACTTTTCCCGAAGAAACAAGGTCTTCAAACCCGCGCATAACTTCATCAATCGGCGTGAGTTTGTCCCAGATGTGCAACCAATAAAGGTCAATATAATCGGTCTGCAAACGCTTCAAACTCGCCTCGACTTCGCGCATCATCGCCTTTCGACTGTTACCGCCCGCGTTCGGATCGCCCATCACACCCGAATTTGAAAACTTGGTCGCCAAAACCACCGAATCCCGATGCCCTTGCATAAATTCGCCGAGCATTGTTTCCGAAGTTCCGTTCGTGTAAATGTTCGCCGTATCAATAAAATTTCCGCCCGCTTCCCGAAAAGCGTCATACATCGCCCGCGACTCATCTTGTCCTGCGCCCCAGCCCCATTCTTCGCCGAAAGTCATCGTTCCCAAACAAATTTCGGAAACTCTCAAACCGCTTTTTCCCAGTAATTTATATCGCATCTATTTTCCTGCTTCAGATAAAATCTTTTCTCGTAATTTGCTCATCCAACCAAGCCATTTATCATAATTTGAAACTTTGCTGACGATAAATTCCGCGACTTCTTTATGTGGCAAAATCAAAAACTTTTCGCTCTCCAAACCTATGATAACCGCTTCGGCGCAATCTTCCACGGAAATTGCTTCCGCCATCAAAAAACTTTCCGGCTCGCCTTCCGCCGTGGCAATCAAATCGGTTTTCACACCTTGCGGACACAAGCAAGAAACTTTAATTCCTTGCGATTGGTAAGCAAAAGCGAGATATTCGGCAAACGCCACCGCCGCGTGTTTCGTAACGGCGTAAGGCGCGGCAGTCGGCAAAGTCAAAAGCCCTGCGGCTGAGGCGGTAATCAAAAAATAACCGTTGCCGCAATCTAACATCGAAGGAAAAACCGCTCGGCTCAAGTAAAGATGCGACAAAACGTTGATTTCCCAAATGTTCTGCCACGAGGCGTTGGAAACTTCCAAACAACCTTCATCGCCGCCGATTCCCGCATTTGAAACGACCAGATCAATCCGCCCCGACTCATTCAAAATCGCTTCGACAACCGTTTTGCAATTCGCTTCGTCCGCGACATTGAGCCAAAACGCCTTGCCGCCGATTTCTCCCGCGACCTTTTCCGCCTTTTCAATTTCAACGTCCGCAACAAAAACCTTCGCCGCACCTTCCGCCGCAAATCTCTCGCACAAACCTTTTCCAATGCCGTTCGCGCCACCGGTTACGAGAATGATTTTGTCTTTAATTTTCATAAATTTTCAGCCACGAAAAAACACGAAAATTCACGAAATATGTTCTCTTTTGCTCAATATTGCTTTCAATTTGTCGTATTCGATTTTCCATTCTTCGCTTTCTTTGAACTCAATTTGCCCAACATTTGAGCCACGTTCAGATTCTAAACGGTCAGATAATTCAAATGATTGCTCGCATTGATGCAAACTTTTCAATCTAGCCAGCAATTTTTTTGTTGAAAAATTTTCAAGTTGCTCTTTTTCAATCTGAAATATCTTTCTGCGTTTCATTTTTCGTGTCTTTTTCGTGTGTGTTCGTGGCTAATTTCCTACCGTCAGCACAACTTTTCCCGTCGTTTTGCGATTTTCAATCGCTTCGTGCGCTTCACGCGCTTGTTCGAGCGGAAATTCCGTAACTTGGATTTTCAAGCGTCCCGCGCCGAGATGTCCGAGAAGTTCTTTGGTAAAAGCGATGCGATTGGTGACTGATTCGTTCATCAACCAATAACCGCGAATCGTGTGATTTTTCGCCATCAAACTCAGCACCGAAACTTTAAAATCTTCGCCGCTTGCCGCACCGTAAATCCACATCGTGCCGTGCTTTGCGAGAACTTTTAAATTTTTCCCGACAATCTCGCCACCGACCATTTCGATCAGCCAATCA
>CALMEH010000819.1 GCA_937863115.1 uncultured Acidobacteriota bacterium | reverse complement strand
AAATTTGTGCCGCGTGTGATTTCGGTAAATCTTTCGCACGAAAAACCGCGCCAATTATCAACCCAAGTCGTCGCGGTTATTTCTTCGGCTTCAAACGCTTGTTTTTTATAATCAATCTCGTGGCGGACGATTATCCAAGTAAATTTCGCGTGCATTTCTGCCGTTGCCGCGTGTTTCCAATGCGCGATGGCGACATCTTGAATCCAACGGACATATGCAACATTATTAACGTGATTTTGCTCGTCAATATCTTCTGCCGAAACTTTGAACGAATGCGAAAATTTCATAAAAAGTTTTGAGTCCACGCTTCAGCGTGCCGAAACCTGCCGCGCTTCGCCGGCGGTTTTGCCGGCTGAAGTCTGGACTCAGAACGCTTTTTTAAACTGCCACACCGCGTCCGAGCCTTTCTTTCATTGTTGCGCCAATGTCGGCGGGAGAATTGACAACTGTAATTCCGGCGGCTTCGAGTGCTTTCATTTTTTCGGCGGCTGTGCCTTTTCCGCCTGAAATGATTGCGCCGGCGTGTCCCATTCTGCGTCCCGGCGGCGCGGTTTGTCCGGCAATGAAGGCGACAATCGGTTTGCGATTTGACAGACCGCTTTCAAACGCCCATTCAGCCGCTTCTTCTTCTGCCGTGCCGCCGATTTCGCCGATAAGAATAATTCCTTCGGTTTCGTCGTCTTCGGCAAATAATTTCAAAGCGTCGGTGTGCGTCGTGCCGATAATCGGATCGCCGCCGATGCCGATTGCGGTTGATTGACCTAAATCGCGCGTTTGCCCGACAGCTTCATACGTCAGCGTTCCCGAACGCGAAACAATTCCAATCTTACCTTTTCGATGAATATGTCCGGGCATAATCCCGATTTTGCATTCTTCGGGCGTAATCACGCCGGGGCAATTCGGTCCGATCATCCGCGTATTTTTATCGCGCAAAAATTCTTTGACCTTGACCATATCGGCAACCGGAATGCCTTCGGTTATACAAACAACGAGCGAAATTCCCGCCGCCGCCGCTTCCAAATCGCATCCGCCGCAAACGCGGGCGGAACATAAATAACGGAAGCATTTGCGCCGGTTTCGCGCACCGCATCAACAACCGTATTGAAAACTGCCACGCCTTCGTGCGTCGTGCCGCCTTTCGCGGGCGTAACGCCGCCAACGACATTTGTGCCGTAATCAATCATTTGCAATGTATGAAAAGTTCCTTCTTTTCCCGTAATGCCTTGCACGATAAGGCGTGTGTCTTTATTTACTAAAACGCTCAATATATTTCTCCAAAATTGTAAATTTTATGAATTAAAATCTTTTAGGAAGTATAACACGAGGCGCGATTTAATTGGCAATTCGCCAAGATAGATTAACTTTCGATGGTCGTAATGTAGGGCTTTCCTATAAAAATAATTTGAGATGGAATTCTCTTTATTACCGAATTGAAAATTCAATTCGATTTTTTTAACCACAAAAAAACACGAAATGACACGAAAAAAAACTCCGAGTTTTACCTGTTTCGTGTGTTTTGTGTTTTTTTGTGGTTAAATTTTCCTCGGTTATTGTAAAATCCCGCGCTTTCGGCACCGGAAAATTTTTATAGGAAAGTCCTAGGTCGTAATGAATGATTTCAAAGTGAGTTTATGAACCTTTAACCATAGTTGACGACATTTCAACCATAGTTGATGACATTTCAACCGTTGTTGATGACATTTCAACCGTTGTTGATTAAACATCAACCATAGTTGATGACATACCAACTATGGTTGATGGAGCATCTACCTTGGTTGATGAAGCATCTACCCTGATTGATGGAGCATCAACCTAAGTTGGTGAAGCATCTACCATAGATGGTGAACCTCCAACCTTAGTTGATAAAGCATCAACCATAGTTAGAACTATTTCAACTATGGTTGATGCTTCATAATTTAGCGAATTCCATTGCCGTCGAGCGCGGTATAAACGTCCGTCGTGTAAAGTCCGAGCCATTTATCCGCGTTGGGCGTTTTGAAAATTTCGGTATAAACCCGTGAATTAAAACTTTCGAGTTCCAACGGTTCGCGGCGCGTCTGATTGAGCCATTGATAAAGCTGTATGTGAAACAGCGATTCGTTGCGCGTTGTGTCAAGCGAAACGTAATTTTGCAGATTCGTCAAAAGACTTGTCATTTCCTTGTCGCTCAAATTTTTGTTTTGACGCTTAATAAATGTCAAACTGTTTGCGTCAAATTTTACTTCGCCTGTGTAAAGCGCAGAGAGTTTTTTCCAATCATCGGAAATAATCCCTGGTTCATAGCGCGAAAAATTATCGTCCAAATCGCGCAAAATGCTCGCTTCCGAAATCATTTTTGTAACCGCGCGAGGCGCAATCTCAATCGCTTTATTACTTTCCTCTTGCGGTTCGGTCAATTTAATTTTCCCCGTCGCAATCGCTTTGTCGCGTTTGGATTGAATTGCAATGAAATTTTTCCGCCGATAATCAAGCAAAGTATTCTCTTTAGCTTTTCCGCTCAATGTTTCAAGCGTTTTATTTATTTCCTTCGCGCTCGAAACGTAATTAAAAAATTCTTTCGGCGAATAAAGTCCGGGCAGAGCGTCAATAATTTCGCCGTCATTACTCAAAATATAATGAATGCTGTTTCCGGTCAGAGTTCGTTCAATCTTGCGCCCGTCCCCGAAATCAATCGTAACCTTCGGCGCAGGTCTGACCGATTTCCAATGCAGAATATAATTTTCTCTTAACTCATTTGAAATCTCCGCGTTTGAATAAAGCAATGCGCGGAAGAACCGCGAATTTGCACAGCTAAATTCTTCGTTCAAATTCCCCAAAAGCCGCAAAGAAAGAATCGGTTTGTTCGATTTACTTGCTTCCTTTTTCGCTTCGTCAATGTCTGTGAACCAGAAAAGTTTTGACGCATAAACATCTTTCTGCTGTGCTACCGAATCGAGCGCAAAAGCAATGCGTTTCCATTCATCGGTTGCTTCGCCCGTGTTTGAAAATTTTGTAATTTCCGCCTGATAAGTTTGAAAAAGCGTGTCCAAACCGTCTTTGCCAAGTGCGCGAAGAGATTTTATTGCTTCGCTTGAATTTTCCGAAACCGCTTGCCGCGCCAATTCTTCCTTCGTTTCGGCAAAGCCCGCCGAAAACGCGCATAAAACAACCAATGCCGTCAGCCACAATTTTTTTAATTTCATATATTTACCCCTAATCTATGGGAAGAACGATTTCTCTTTGGAGATTTTGCGCTCACATTTGGTTGCTTGCGCGAAAATTTTGTCGAAACCTTTTTATAGCAAGCATCGTTTGTCATTTTACCGACTGGGAGCGCAGGCATCTTGCCTGCAAGCGCGTTCAAGCGAAGCGAGAACAGGCGCGACCACCTCGAATTACTCGAAACTTGAATTTAATGCAAAGTTTTTTCCGTTCTTGCTTTGCTCGAACGGTGCAGGCAAGATGCCTGCGCTCCAATTATTTTTATGCGCCAACTTTATTCATTTTACACAGACGCTTTCTGGATTGCGCTCAAATCAATTCTCGAACACAAACTTCGGGCATTTCTAACGCTTATCGGAATTATTATCGGTGTTGCGGCGGTTGTTGTGGTCGGCGCGTCTATCAGCGGATTAAAGACTTACGTTATGGATCAAGTTTCCAAAGTCTTGGGCGCAAATCATTTTATGATGACGCGGATGGCTTCGACGGGCAGAATGTCGGACGAAGAATATGAGCGCAAAAATCGTCTGAACAAAGACGTGATTTGGGAAGAATATCTCTACATCAAAGCGAATTGCAAACTTTGTTCGCACGTCGGAGCGCAGATGGGCGCAAGTGCCGATTTGAGCGAAAAAGGCGTTGAAATGCCTTCAACCAGAATTATCGGAAACACCGACAATTTCCCCGAAATCGAAGACAAAACCATTATCGAAGGTCGCTATTTTACCGCTGACGAAATCGAACGCGCCGCCAAAGTCGCCGTTATCGGTATGGATGTTAAAGATAAGTATTTCCCAAACAGTTCACCGCTCGGACAAACGATAAAAATTCGCGGTGTTCCGGTAACAATTATCGGTATGGAAGACAAACGCGGCTCGATGTTCGGCGATTCGCAAGACCGCCACGTTTATATTCCGATAACTTTACACAACCAAATTTTTGCGCGAACAGGCGGCATTCAATTACACGGAAAAGCTGCCAACAAAGAAATCTTTCAAGACGCTATCGAAGAAGCGCGTCTGTTGATGCGAAACAAACGCGGACTTCTCGGCAGTGAAGAAGAAACTTTCAGCCTTGTAAATGTTGACGAATTTAATTCGCAGATGGATCAATTCACGGGCGCAATCGCGGCAGTCGTCGTGCCGATTACGCTGATTATTCTAGTTGTCGGCGGAATTGTCGTGATGAATATTATGCTTGTTTCGGTTACGGAACGAACATTTGAAGTCGGCTTAAGAAAAGCCTTGGGCGCAACGCGCAAACAGATTCTTTTGCAATTTTTGATTGAATCATCGTTGCTCTGCATCGTCGGCGGAATTATAGGTTTGATTTTAGCCGTTGGCGTAACGCAATTAGTCGGCACACTGCTTGAAATTACGATGACAATTACGCTCGGCTACATTATTTTATCGGTCGGCGTTTCGAGCATCATCGGTGTTGTCGCGGGACTTTATCCGGCGTGGAAAGCGGCACGGCTCGATCCGATTGTCGCATTAACTAAAAGCTGAACCAGTGCATAGTGCATTGTGCATAGTGCAAAGTTTTTTGATTTACACTATGCACTATGCACTATGCACTATGCACTATTATGAAATTATCAACATCGCTACCAAAAGAAGTTCTGAAAATGTCGCTCGACAGTATTTTGTCGCACAAATTCCGTTCGGGTTTGACGATTCTCGGAATTGTAATCGGCGTGATTACGGCGATTGTCGTGGCTTCGATTTTGACCGGAATGCGCCAATCAATTGTTTCAATCGTCGAAGAATACGGCACAAATAACATTTATGCGTTTCACCTTTCGACAGGTTTCGGCGGCAGCAACCGTGACGAACGCAACCGCAAACCGCTGACCGAAGCCGATGCCGACGCGATTCTCGCGCAATCAACTTCTATCGAAGACATCGCGCTTGTTGCGCCGAATATCGGTTCGTGGAGCGCGGGGTTTGACGATAATATGGTTTATGAAGGCAAAAATTATCGGTGGGCATTGACCGACGGCGTAACCACGAATTACGCACAAATTACAAATATCGTTCTGCGGCAAGGTCGTTGGCTGACCGAAGCCGACAATCAGCAACGCCGAAATGTTCTGGTCGTCGGCGTTAATGCCGTCGAAGCACTTTTCCCCGGCAAAGAAGACGAAGCCGTTGGAAAAGTTATCCGTATGAACGGCACTACTTGGGAAATCATCGGCGTTATCGAAAAGCGCAAAGCCGGATTTTTCGGCGAAAACGAAGAAGACCGCAAAATCTTTATGCCGTTTAGAACTGCCAGAAAAGCCGCTCCTTTACGCGATGCGATTTTGCACATTATCCAAGCCAAACAAGGAAAATTAAACGAAGCCGTTTCCGAAACCGAATCCATTTTGCGTCAACGCCGCGAGGTAAAATACGGCGACCCGAACAATTTTGATGTCAAAACCGCCGATAATTTCATCTCACAATTCGACAGCATCATCGGCGGAGTCGGCGCGGCGGCAATCGCAATTTCGTGTTTGGGTTTATTAGTCGGCGGCATCGGCGTGATGAATATTATGCTCGTCAGCGTTACCGAAAGAACCAAAGAAATCGGCATCCGCAAAGCCATCGGTGCAACAAAAAAAGCCATCGTTCTGCAATTTCTGCTCGAAGCGATGACCTTAACATTTTTCGGCGGCGTGGTCGGCGTGATAATCGCCGTTGGCATTAGTAATTTAATTATGCTTCTGATTCCGACAATTCCCGCGACG
>CALMEH010000818.1 GCA_937863115.1 uncultured Acidobacteriota bacterium | reverse complement strand
TTAGGAATTTTATCGCGCGACGATTTCGCCCGCGCCTTGCCTTATTTTGAAAAAGCGGTTGAAGTTGATTCAAATTACGCCGAAGCGTGGTATCAAGTCGGATTTTGCTACGGAATGCTCGGCAAACACGCCGACGCGCTCAAGGCTTCGCGCCGCGCCGCGCAACTTCGCCCCGATTGGGCGGAAACTTACTTAAATATCGGCGCGTCGAGTTTCGCGCTCGGACAATTCAAAGATGCGGTTGACGCTTATCGCCAAGCCGTGAAATTGGACGAATCAAACGCCGAAGCGCAATACGCGCTCGGGCTTTCGCTCGGCAAATTAAACCGCACAGACGAAGAAATTCTCGCTTACAAACGCGCTCTGGCAATTAAACCGAGCCTTGTCAACGCTATCGAACAATTAGGTTTAGCCTATTTCAGACAAAAACGCTTCGCAGATTCGGCGGTGGTATTTGAGCAATTAAAAAACTACAAACCCGACGCACGAACCTACAATTATTTAGGCGAAAGCTATTTTGAATCCGGCAAAATCACGGAAAGCATTGAAGCCTTCAATCAAGCCGTAAATTTCAACCCGAATTTCGACCGCGCCCGCTTCAATCTAGGACGCGCCTACTTAAAAAATGGCGACCGCGATTCGGCGGAACTTCAATATCAACTGCTCCAAACCGCCAAATCCGAATGGGCGGATAGGTTGTATGTGCTTTTGAATCCATAGTTTAGAAGAGGAGAAAAGGAGATTGTTCGCTAAAAATCTCCTCTTCTCCTCTTCTTTATTTCATCATCGAGTTATTTCCATAATCAAAGCCGTCAAAAAATTATTTTGTGCAATTTTGTTATTCGGCAGACGGTCGTGGATTTCGCAGGAAAAAACGGCGGAGATTGAAAGATTTCGGCGGAAAAGTCCGATGTTTTCGTTGTCTTCGGCAAGAAGGGAACGGCGCGTAACGCGGAAATCGCCGGGAGCGTAGAGTTTCGCTTTGGTTTGCGATTTGGTAATTTGTTTGCCGTCCGATGTTTTATAAGATTTCGGCGCAAAGATTGTTTGCCAAAGGTTTGTTTTCGAGTTTCGGCGAAGAATTGCGCCGTCTTGTGTGTTGTCGCAATCGCTTCCGAAGGCGAAAAAGGCAAGCGTCGGAGGAACGATTGTTTCGGCATTTAGTGCATCGTGAAAAAGTTTGGCGCGGCTGAGCGCGATTTGAAAATATTCGTCCAAATCGGGGAATTTATCGCGGAAAGATTTTCGTGTATAAGCCGACCAGCCGTATTTTTTCCAAGTTTCGGCATCATAGAGATTTACATCTATCGGTTGCAGATTTTCGTCGTAAAATCTTGCGGCATTTTTGTGCGGCAAAAGCTGAAAGACCGATGGCGAAGTTACCGCAACTTCGCTGCCGAGCGTGTCAATTTCAAAACCGCCGATGCGAAAGCCGTTCAAAATCGTGTCGAGCGTTGCCATTGCGCCTTCGTTGGGCGTGCCGAACATAAAAATTTTGCTGAAATGTCGTGCGCCGTCCCAATTCGGTTGCGGATTTTCGGTCAAATCCGTGTCGCCATACATCGCCGCATAACGCGCAATCAATCCGCCCATCGAATGCGCGACGACATTGAAACGCATTTCCGAATTGCCGAATTTTTGCTTTAATTTTTCAATTTTTTGCATCAAAAGCCGCGCGTTTTCAACATTATCAAGCCGCCAATCGTAAGCAAAAACGTAATATTTATCAGATTCGCCTTTTGCCACGTCGGGATTTTCCCAATCGCCTTCCGTGTAACCGCCATAGCGTTCAACCGCATCAATCAAAGTTTGATAAATCGAAATTTCCGGCAGAAAACGCGAAACTTTAACGGTTTTGAGAATCTGTTTCGGAATTAAATTATCACGATTTTTCGACAAATCTGGCGAAATAGGCAAGCTCAAACCGTCGCCTTTGACTTCGGAAAAATTCAGCCAAACCTTTTCGCCCGTGTCTTTGTTGACGAGTTCGCTGCCCAAAATTCCCGGAATAATTATCAATGGACGTTTACCGGTTTGCACTTTGGTTTTTGAAAAAATCGCATCAAGATTCGGCACTCTTTTCGCCGTCGGAATACAACCCGAAAACAAAAATACAGAAATCAGAGCAAGACAGATTTGTTTTTTCAACGCAAAGGCGTGAAGGCGCAAAGGCGCAAAGATTTTTATAATTTTCTTCCTTTGCGTCTTTGCATTTTTGCGTCTTTGCGTTGAAAAATTCATTTTCTGTTTATTAAACTTGCGACGAACCCTGCGCCGAAACCGTTGTCAATATTGACGACCGTAACATTTGAAGCGCACGAATTGAGCATTCCGAGAAGCGCGGCGATTCCGCCGAAGCTCGCGCCATAGCCGATTGATGTCGGCACGGCAATCACGGGAACTTTGACCAATCCGCCGACAACCGACGGCAACGCGCCTTCCATACCTGCTACGACAACAACGACGCGAGAGTTTTGTAAATGAGCGCGTTCCGACAAAATTCTGTGAATTCCGGCAACGCCCGCATCCCAAATTCTTTTCACACGATTGCCCATCGTTTCCGCCGTCAGCGCGGCTTCTTCGGCAACGGGAATATCGCTCGTTCCGGCTGTAACAATCGAAATTTCGCCCGTGCCGAGTTCGGTTTTATCGCGCCAAAGCCGGATTATTTTCGCTGATTCGTGCCATTCCGCTTCGGTAAAAACATTGCGAACTTCGCCATAAACTTCGGCATTTGTGCGAGTTATCAGAACATTCGGCGAACGTGCGGCGAGCTTTTCAAAAATTCCGACAATTTGCTCTTTCGATTTCCCTTGCCCGAAAATAACTTCGGGAAAACCTTGTCGTGTCGCACGGGCGTGGTCAATGCGGGCATAGCCGACATCTTCGTAAGATAGATTTTTTATCTGTTCGGTTGCTTCTGCATTTGAGATTTTTCCTTCGGCGTGGGCGGACAAAATTTCTTCAATCTCTTTGGTTTTCATAAGATTATTCTAGCTTTATACGACATTTAAAACAAAAAACGGCGAAAAATCGCCGCTTTAAGAAAAAAATTTTGCGTAAAATATCAAACAAGCAAACCGACATATTTATACAAACCGCAAAGTTTTACCATTGCCCAACTCACGGATTCGCGGCTGACCAAATTCAGTAAAATTTCGTTTCTTAAATTTATCGGTTTGCTTGTCATCTTCTCTTCCAACCGTTGCAATATATCGCAACTTTGATGCCAAAGCCTACAAAACCTTATAATTACGGCATTTTATTCAAGCGGCACGTTTTTGTTAAGATTTACCTTGATTCATTCTGAACGAAAAGCGTTCAAGCAATGGTCAATGTGATAAAATCATCAAAATTTATGGAATTAACAGTTGCCATTACGGGCGCATCAGGCACGATTTACGGATTCAGAACTTTGCAGTTATTGGCGGAAAGCGGCGCAGTCAAAACGATAAATTTAATTATGTCGTCGGTCGTGCCGATTGTCGCGCAAGTCGAATTGGGCGTGAACTTGAAAGAACCGACGACGGAAAAAATCAACGAATGGCTCGGCTTGCCGAAAGATTCAAAATTAATTCGCTTTTGGCGATTGGATAATTTCGCGGCGAAACCTTCGAGCGGTTCAAATAAACAAGCCGGAATGATAATCGTGCCGTGTTCGATGGGAACGCTCGGCTCAATTGCGTCGGGCGCGGGAACAAATCTGATTCATCGTGCGGCAGACGTTTGTTTGAAGGAACAACGCAAACTCGTCATCGTCCCGCGCGAAACTCCTTTTAGTCAGATTCATCTCGAAAATATGCTCAAACTCGCGCGAATGAACGTCTGCATTTTGCCCGCATCGCCGTCGTTTTATCATCGTCAGCAAACGCTCAACGATTTGGTTGATCATTTGTGTTACCGAATCTTAGACCAATTCGACATCCCGCATCCGCGCAAAACGCAATGGACAGGAAACGAAGTCAGCGAAAATTCATAATTTCCATTCACGATTTTTGCTTGCCGTAAAACTTGCTTGTTAAAATAGATTGATATGTTAAAAGCAAGTGAATTGTCGAGTAATACCGAACTCATTTATTGGATAGACAAAGAATTCGTGCAATATCGCGCCAAACATCTTTTGGGCAGAGAATTAACCGATGAGGAGATTCGAGAAACAACCAAATTAATCGAATACGGACTCGGCGCAAGCGTTTTTGAAATAATTGACATCGCTATTGACGAAACTTCGGAAATTTTCAAAAATACTTAGCCGAATGGACAAACTCACCAAAGAACAACGCCGTCGAAATATGCAAGCCGTCAAAAGCACAGGCTCGAAGATTGAAACGGCTTTGGCAAAAGGTCTTTGGGCAAAAGGTTTTCATTATCGTAAAAATGACAAAACCGTTTTCGGCAAACCCGATTTAACTTTCAAAAAATATAAAATCGCCGTGTTTGTTGACAGCGAATTTTGGCACGGCAAAAATTGGGAAGAAAGAAAAAACGATCACAAAAGCAATCAAGACTTTTGGCACAAAAAAATCGAGCGCAATATCGAACGCGATAAAGAAGTCAACGAAAAATTATCTGCCGAAGGTTGGAAAGTTTTGCGCTTTTGGGGTAAAGATATAACTAAAAATTTGCTAATCTGTATTCAACAAATCGAGGAAACAATTAATGAAGCTAAAAGAACAAATATCAATTAACGATTTTGATTTTCAAAATATCGAAACCGATATTTCTTCTCTGAACATAAAAAAAGCTGTTATTACGCATTATTTGCATAATCGCAAAAATGGCGTAAAGAAATATTTCGAGAAAGATGCAAATAAATATTTGAAAGAGTTTTTAAGTCAAATCGAATCGAATTTGTATGATTGGGAAATAAGTCTGAAAGATTT
Source organism: uncultured Acidobacteriota bacterium (assembly GCA_937863115.1). GTDB lineage: Bacteria > Acidobacteriota > Blastocatellia > Pyrinomonadales > Pyrinomonadaceae > CALMEH01. The sequence goes on along the minus strand of CALMEH010000818.1, from coordinate 1,046 downwards.
AGAAACACAATTGGCTTTAGAAGTTGAGAATGTTCCTTTTCCAAATGACGAACTTTATACTTTCAAATTTATAGATTTATTTTCGGGCATCGGCGGTTTTAGAATCGCAATGCAAAATCTCGGCGGAAAATGTGTTTTTTCGAGCGAGTGGGACAAATATTCGCAAATTACCTACAAAGCCAATTTCGGCGAAGTTCCTTTCGGCGACATTACAAAAGAAGAAACAAAAAAACATATTCCGAATGGTTTCGATATTCTTTGTGCAGGTTTTCCTTGTCAGGCGTTTTCGATTGCAGGAAGGCGCGGCGGTTTTGAAGACACTCGCGGGACTTTATTTTTCGACGTTGCGGAAATTTTGCGAAGACATAAACCGAAAGCGTTTTTTCTCGAAAACGTCAAAGGATTTTTCAATCACGATAAAGGCAGAACACTTGAAACCGTATTGAATGTTTTGCGAAACGATTTGAAATACTTCGTTCCCGATCCGCAAATTATGAACGCCAAAAACTTCGGCGTTCCGCAAAACAGGGAAAGAGTTTTTATTGTCGGATTTCGTGAAGATTTGAAAATAAACGATTTCAAATATCCCGAACCGACTGACACGACGAAAACCTTTGCCGATGTTAAAGAGAAAGACGGCGTTCCTGTCAGATATTATATGTCCACGCAATATCTTGACACTTTGCGAAAACATCGCGCCCGACACGAAAGCAAAGGAAACGGTTTCGGTTATGAAATTATCGAAGACGATAAAATTTCAAACGCAATCGTCGTCGGCGGAATGGGACGCGGAAGAAATCTTGTGAGCGACAACAGTTTGAGAGACTTCACGCCCGAAACGAAGATTAAAGGTGAGGTTAACCGCGAAGGAATCCGCCGAATGACTCCGCGAGAATGGGCGCGTCTGCAAGGTTTTCCCGAAAAATACATTATTAACAAAGTCGCCGACGTTCACCTTTACAAACAATTTGGAAACTCGGTTGCCGTTCCCGCAATTCAAGCAACGGCGCAAAAAATTATTGATACTTTAGGAGATAAATTATGAA
>CALMEH010000817.1 GCA_937863115.1 uncultured Acidobacteriota bacterium | reverse complement strand
TGTTGATAATTCGGTTGTTGCTGATAATTCGGTTGTTGCCCGAAATTTTGTCCGCCCTGTGGCGGAAACGCGCCGAAATTTCCCGCCATCACGGTTGCCGGTAAATCGTCTGCCGAATCGTGCGAAAATTCCGCGCCGCAATTTATACAAAAACTCATTTCGGGCTGGTTTGATTGATTACATTTCGGACATATTTTATCGTTCATTTTTTTCTCCTGTTTGTTGTAAAATCGTCTATTGCGTCATTTCTTTTTGTAATAAATAATCGTTATATTGACATTATTTTTCGTCGAAACCTGCGTCATTTTGTTGCCGTCAAAACTGACTGTTTGGGTTATCGTTTCTTTGTTGCGGTCGGTCGTCGAAATCGTTTTTTCGTTGATTATTTTGTAAGTGCCGTGTTCGGTCGTGCCGTTCGGCAGAGTTGTCGTAACCGTCATATTTTCAAAATATTCGACGGTTATGCCTTTCGCATCGCCGAGCGGCGCGGAAATTCCGCCCATCGTCGCGCTGTCCAAACTCCATTTGCCCTGAATTTTCCAACGAGTCGTCTGTGTTATCGCCAAAAAAACCACGCCGCCGACCAGCAAAGCGAACAAAACGAAAGAAACGCCAACAATCGCTATTATTTTTCCCGCACTGCTTTTTTTTGCCATCATCGGCATTTGTTGATTGTAGCCTTGTTGCTGATTGCCGAACGGCTGTTGAAAGTTCGGCTGATTTGGCGGCGGCTGATTAAAACCTTGTTGATACGGCGGAAAATTCGCCTGATTCAAAACCGCTCCGCAACGCCCACAATTCATTTGATTGTCTTGATTTACCTGTCCACAATTTGCACAATTTTTCATAATTTTTCTTTTCCGTTTTTCCTAAGCCCTCGAAATTTTGCTCCTTATCAATCAGTAATGCGACAAAACTCGAAAAAGCGGCTCAAAAAAAATTTCGATTCGGCATTTTTTTTGCTAAAACTGCTTGCAGATAAGGAAAAACGCATTTATTCTTTCTATGAACAATACGGACTCTCACCTTTTATTCAATGAACGGCGCGAACGATTCAAAACCAATTACGCAAATTTTGTCCGAATTAAAAAGCGGCAAGACGGACGCGCTTGATGAACTTTTGCCGTTTGTTTATCAGGAATTGCGCCAGCTGGCGTCCGTTTATTTGAGAAACGAAAGAAGCAATCACACCTTGCAACCGACCGCGCTGGTTCACGAAGCATATTTGCGGCTTGTCGGACAAAAAGAAATCGAATGGCAAAACCGCGCTCATTTTTTCGGCGTTTCGGCGCGATTGATGCGCGAAATTTTAATCGAATATGCCCGAATGAAAAATCGCCAAAAACGCGGCGGCGAATTTAAAACCCAAATCGCCCTCGATGATGCCGTGAGTTTTGTGAGCGAAAAAGAACTCGATGTCGTCGCGGTTGATGAAGCGTTGCAAAAGTTGGAAGAATTGGACGAACAACAAGCGCGAATCGTTGAAATGAAATTCTTCGGCGGAATGACCATCGAAGAAATTGCCGAAGTATTGAGCATCTCGCCCGCCACCGTTAAGCGCGAATGGTCAACTGCGAAATTACTTCTTTATAAAATGCTGAATTAGTCCGAACAGCCTGCGTAATTTAATGACTTCCGAACAATGGCAAAAGGTTAAATCTATTCTCGAACAAGCGGTCGAAATCCCGCTCGCTTCGCGCTCCGCTTTTCTTGATGAAATTTCCGACAAAGATTTGCGCCGCGAGATCGAATCTCTACTCGAATTTGAAACCGAAGACGCACTCGAACAAACGGCTTTTTCCGTGCTGACCGACAACACCAAATCATTTATCGGCAAGCAAATCGGCAGATACAAAATCATCTCGGAACTCGGCGTGGGCGGAATGGGCGCAGTTTTTCTTGCCGAACGTGCCGACGGCGAATTTGAACAAAAAGTTGCCGTCAAGCTCATCAAAAATAGTATCAGTTCCGACACGATTTTACGGCGTTTCCTCAACGAACGACAGATTCTCGCCTCGCTCGAACATCCGAACATCGCACATCTGATTGACGGCGGAACGACCGACGAAGGTTTGCCGTTTTTGGTGATGGAATATGTCGAAGGCAAGCCGATTGGCGATTATGCAGATGCGAATTATTTAACTCTCGAACAACGCCTCGACCTTTTCCGCGAGGTCTGTGCGGCGGTTTCATTCGCGCATCAAAAACTCATTATTCACCGCGATTTGAAGCCTTCAAACATTTTGATTACCAAAGATGGCAAAGCAAAACTGCTTGATTTCGGCATCGCCAAAATCTTAAAACCCGACATCGCCGGCGATGAAACACGAACTCAAGCCTTTGCCCTCACGCCCGAATACGCTTCGCCCGAACAAATTCGCGGGGAAAATCTCTCAACCGCGACCGACATTTACAGTTTAGGCGTTGTTCTCTACGAACTTTTAACAAGTTCGCGCCCGTTCCGATTCGACGGCAAAAACATCGGCGAAATTATCGAAACCGTAACCCGAAGCGAGCCTAAGCCACCTTCTTTTGCGAGAGAAGGGGAGAAAAGGAGAAAGGGAGAAAGTGAGAATATCCCGAACGATAAAATCTCCCTTTCTCCTTTTCTCCCTTTCTCCCCTTCTCAGATAAAGGGCGATTTGGATAACATCATCCTCAAAGCCTTGAAAAAAGAACCCGAACGCCGTTATTCATCGGTCGAGCAATTTGCGGAAGACATTCGGCGACATTTAAAAGGATTGCCTGTGTTTGCGCGACAGGACACTTGGCGTTATCGCGCTGAAAAATTTACACGGCGAAATCCGCTTGTTGTTGGCACGGTTGCGCTCGCTTTTTTGATTTTGATCGGCGGAATTTTAGCAACGGCTTTTCAAGCGCGAAAGGCAAATATCGAACGTGAAAAAGCCGAGCGCAGATTCAACGATGTTCGCGCTTTGGCAAATTCGTTTATGTTTGAAATAAACGAAGAAATCACCAAAAGTCCGATTAAAGCAAGAGAATTGCTTGTTCAGCGTGCGCTTGAATATTTAGATAAACTCGCCGCCGAATCGGAAGGAAATGTTGAACTCAAAAGCGAATTAGCGGCGGCTTACGAAAAAATCGGCGAAGTTCAGTCGGAAATTTTCAGACCATTTTCAGGCAAAACGTCAGAGGCAATTTTGAGTCAACAAAAAGCCCTAAAACTCCGCGAAGAAATTTTCGCCGCCGAACCGTCTGCCACGCACGTCGTTGATGTTGCCATCAGCCGAATGAATATCGGCAATGTTTTTATAACCAGCGGAAATTTGGGCGAAGCGCGTGAAAATTTCCGCGAGGCAATTCGGATTCTCGAATCGCAAATTGTTTTTGACTCGAAAAATATCGAATGGCGCAGAAGACTTGCCCAAAGTTTAGCAATGCTTGGTCAAACAATCGTGCGAAGCGGTTCTTTAGGCGAAGCACTCGAAAATTACGAAAAATCTCTGAAAATATATCAAAATGTCGCCGATGAAAATCCCGAAAATCTCAGATTTCAACGCTCGGTCGGAATTGTTTTGTCTTATATCGGATTTGTCAAAATGGAGATGGGCAAGACGGGGGAAGCCGCCGAATATTATGAAAAGTGGCTTAACATTCAAAAAAAGTTGATTGAAAAAGATGGAAATAATGTCCAATTTCGCAACGATTTAAGCACGGCGCATATTTGGTTTGGCGTAATTTTAAGCGAACAGCGCAAATTGGCGCAAGCGCAAGAAAATTTCAACGAAGGAGTGCGAATTCAGACGGAAATTTTGGCGGATGATAAAGAAAATCTCGGCGAAGAATATGCGCTTGCCGATTGTTATTTGGAATTTGGCAAAGCAATGGTCAGAAACAATCTCGCAGATGACGCGGTAAAAAATTTAGAAAAAGCAATCGGACACTATCGCCGGATTTGGCAGAAAGACGCACAAAATCTGATGAATCGTCACCGAATTGCCAACTCGCAGAGATTTTTAGCAGACGCATTTTTTCAAAAAAACAATTTTGCAAGTGCTTCGGAAAACTACGATCAAGCACACCTCGTTTTTAAAGAATTAACCGACAGCGACCCGCAAAATATTGATTGGCAACAAGACCTCGCAATGAGTTTTATGCGGCGCGGCGAATTTGCGCTGAAAAAAAACGATAAAGCATCAGCTTTGGAAAATTTTCGACAGGCGTTACCGATTTTTGAAAAATTAGCCACAAATTCGCCCGAAAATATCAAACGCCAAAATGATTTGGAAAACATCAGAAATCTGTTGGCGCAACGTTGAGACGAAGAGATGGAACGACGAAGGGTTTTACTTTCGTTGCCCCATCTCAATGGCTTAAATTACTTCTTTGTCGTAAATTTTTCGCCGTTCCAAGCAAATTCCATCAGAACAAAATCGTTCGCCGCATCACTGCATTCGTTACATGCCAATTTAATTGTCGTGCCGGTTTGCGGAAGCAGAAAATATGAGTTCAAACCGCTGTCCGTAGTATCTATTTTTTTGTCCGTAAAGGCTTTTTTGATTTGCGCTTCGGTCAAATTCGGAAAAACATTGCTTGTTACATCAGCCCATTTTCCGGCTTTGTATGTGTAAAATTTTACAAACCCGTCACATACCGGACCGCAACCCGATTCGGCGTGAGCAATTAAATAACTGCCATCTTTTTTCTTAAACAGCGCAATTTCCGCCCAACCTTCCCAAGGTCCTTCGAGTTTCAGATAGCCGTTTTTCACGTCTTCGACTTTAATCAAAGATTTGCGAAATTTTGCCAAATTCGCTTTGCCCGTGATTTTTTTGCCTTCGATGTCGGTCGCATATTTATCGGTCGGAAACGCCAAAAAATAATCCGTAACCGTTTTAGGTTGTTGCGCCAAAACATTTGCCGAAAAAATCATCGTCAGCAATGCACATAAAAATATTGTTTTTTTCATAATTTTAATTTGATTGGAGCGCAAAGTTGCTTGGCACTCCAATCTTTATTCACCGCAAGCGAAAAGAATTTCTTTCTTGACGGTTTGATAAATTTTCGCCGGCGTTTTATTTTCAACTAATTTCGCAGTCAATTTTATTTTTTGACAGCCGGTATCGTGCAGTAAAAACGGCACGAAAGTTTTGCTTGCGCCTTCGGTCGGAAAATAATACGTCAGATTTTTTTGATATTTGACACGCTTTCCGTCTTCGCTCACAGCGGAAAATTGTAAGACCGGATCAGTCTTGATTTCCTTGCCGTCGGTTTCAACAATGACATAAACCAGCGTCGAACTCGAATGCCCTTCTGCGTCGCCTTCGCCGATTATCACATTCCAAAGCGCAAAATCACTTTTGAAAATATCACGCGAAAGTTCGCCGTTTTCTTCATAGACGAGATGTGCGCGAACTTCCGAAATCTTATGCGATGATTTGGCTTGCGCCGAAATCATTGTCGAAACCGCCAAAATAATTATCAGCAATAAAATCGTTTTTCTCATAAACTTTGTTCGACAAATGCTTTGCCGTTCCATTTAAATAATTTCAAGACCGTAACTGCATCGTTACCTTTGCTTCTGGCAACAAAAACCAGTAAATCTTTGTCTTCGTTAAGTTGTGCTTCAACGCGAACATCTTCCTTCTTAAGGTCTTTCATTTGAAAGTCTTCGGTCAAAACCTTATAAGCCTCATCAACCGAAACTTTCGGCATCAACGAAGCAGTTACGTTTGACCATTTTCCGCCTTTGTATTCAAGCAAAAAAGTGTGCTGATAAACCGGGTCGGTCGTCGGATTTTTCTCGTTTTTATCGCCGACTTGAAACCACAAACCGATAATCGTGCGCTCTTTGGCGCGAAAAAGTTTCAAATGCCCGATTGATTCGGGAGCAGTCATCGAACCTCTGATAATCGCGGGAACGTCATCTTCAAACAACAAAAATCTCAGAAAATCCGGCTTTGCGCTTTGTGTCATCAAATAACCGCCTCTTTCTTTCGTGCCGAGCCGTTCAGTGCGTGTTCCGGTCATATATTCAGCCGGAAGCGCGGCGAAAAAATCAACTGCCTTTTTCGGTGCTTTCTGCGCCAAACCGTTTGCCGACAACCCTAAAACCAACAACGTTAATAAAATAAATGTTTTTTTCATAAAAATACTTTTCTAAATAACCTCTTCACTCTCATAAGCGAGATTTTTTGAAAAGTCGTATCATCAGACAAAAAAAAACGCCGATAAATTTCAGCGTTTTTTCTGAAGAAGATAAATATTTGCAGAAATACGCGCGAAGTAAGTGTGAAAATTAGCACGCTTACTTCGTGCGCGTTTCTGCCTTACTATTCACTTGTGCCGCCTTCAAAATCGTTGCGGTCATTCGTTACCGCAATCTTCATCTTAAAGGTTCGTGCGCGGTTGCTCGAATTGGAAACAGTAATCGTAAAAGTTCCGCTTCTGCCCGCCAAAATCGAAAGATAACCTTCGCCGTCTTGCGTTTGGTCAACGCCGTCTTGAGCGTTTGTCGCATTCAAATAAATCACCGGAAAATCATTCGTTTTTGAAACGCCGATGTCGCCCGAAACGCCAACATTAATAACTTGACCGTCTTTTACAATCAAGGAAAATTTCTTTTCGCTTTTCGCCGGAACTGTAACCGTAATCGTTTTTGATGACGTGCCTTTTGCAAAAACGATTTTCGTTTGTGCGTTCGTTTCCGAAACTAAAAATAATCCGAACACCAATGTAAATAAAATAAATAATTTTTTCATATTTTCTCCTAATCTATCTGAATTGTAACCGAAAAATCCAAAACTTTATCGGTTGAATTTGAAATCTCGACAAGATAATCGCCGTTTGCTTTTAATTTGACGATTATTCCGTTTTCTGTCGTTTCGACATCGCCATCACCTCTTCGCAAATCGTATGTAACCGAATTTGCCGGTTCGATGCCGCTGGAAACGGACAAAGTTTGACCTTTTCGCGCTCCGACAACAAATCTTTTGCGGTCATATTTATCAAGCTTGACGCTCAAAATGCTCAACGAAGTTCCTTTCTTAAATGAAACTCTTTCTGCCGGATAAAGTTCTTGGCTTTCAGTTTTGCCAACTTGGACAAGTTGCTTACCGTTCCATTTGTAGCGCGAAGTTTCGACAAATTCGGCACAACAAGCAGCACCTAAATCGCCCGGAGCATTGCGTTCGACGGTTAAAATGCCGCCCGCAATATTTGCGCCCGCAATGCCGCCGTAAGCGCGGTCGCCGCCCGCAAAAGTCGTCAAAACAACAGCTTTTCCGCCGCGCATCGTGAAAATCAAACCGCTTGAAAATTGCCCTGTGCCGCCTGTATTTTCGATAATTCCGACGGCTGCTTCTTCCTTCCCGTCGCCGTCCAAATCGCCATAGACGACATCTGCAATCGCAAGAAGGTATCTGTCATCTTCGGACATATGCGAAAAACTGCCGTCCTCGACTGTAACCTTTGATTTATTTTCACCGTCAAGACTTTGGATGTCGTAGGTAAAATTTCTAAAATCTACCTTCCGAATATCGTTTTGCGCGTTTGCAGACAAAACAAAAGTGAACATTAAACTAAACAAAACAAATAACTTTTTCATAATTTTATTAGCTCACAGGCGAGCTTTTCTCCATTTCAAATTTTATATCAAGCGTAAAATTCGCCGATTTTTTCAACTTTGCACCCGTCGAATTCAGTTCGACGCGAATCGTATAATAACCCGATGTCGGCGCAGGTTCGAGAAAATCGTAGCGATTGCCGTTTGCGCCTTTGACCGTGTAGCCGATGTAAGAATTCGCCGAATCTAATTTCACTTCCCAAACATCGCCTTTTTCCACCCAAATTTCATACAAAGCGTATTGTTTGCCCGAAATCTTACCTTTAACTTGAACCGAATCTACACCTTCCGGCAAACCGATTCGTTGTTTTTTCTGCGCCGCAACATTATTTGAAAACGCCGCGAATGCAATTATTAAACTAAATAAAATAAATACTTTTCTCATATAAACCAACTCATTTATTCGTTATCTTTTTCTTCATCAACGTCGTTCAAAACTCCGCGCTGATATTGTTCTTCGCCGACGATGGTAACTTTAACGCTTGTTTTAATTTCTTTTTTTGTGCTGTTTCTGACTTCAAAAACATAATCACCGTTTGACACTAAAACCGCATTCAAAAACCCGAAATCTTCGGTTGTTTCAGCTTTTCCTTTGATTAAATTAATTGAAGTTTCCTTCGATGAAGCCTCGACATCCATTGATTGACCGCTTTTTGCGCTGACGACAAATTTCTGCGCTTCGCCGGCTGCGAGCGTGATGTTCACTGCGCCCCAATTTGCGCCTTTATTGAACGAAATACGTTTCGGCGAATTATCAACAGGTTTAGAATTTGCAACGGGAGTTGTGTTTTTCGGTTGATTCGTGTTGACATTCGTATTATTCGCCGCCGGACTTCCCGCACTCGTGTTGTTTGCATTAGCGTTCGTATTTGTTACGGTTTTATCGCCGCAAGCGGTCAGAAAAAACGTCAACGCAATAGTTAATGATAAAATCTTTAGCATAAAAAAAGCCTCAATCTCATAAGCGAGATTTTTGGAAAAGTCGTATCAAAATTTTTCGGACAGCCGATTTTTATTTTCTCGCGTCAAACTCGCAATCTTGATTTTGTTATAAAATCAATCAACTTCCGAATGAACGAAAACAACTCCGAAATAACGAAATATTTGCGCGATTGGCGCGATGGCAAACAATCCGCACTTGATGACATTTTGCCTTTTGTATATAGCGAACTGCGTCAGATTGCGCGACGTTATCGAAGCCGCGAAAATGGCGAACATACATTTCAAACAACTGAAATCATCAACGAAGCGTATCTGAAACTCGTTGATCAAAGCCAAACCGATTGGCAAAGCCGCGCTCATTTTTTCGGCGTTGCGTCGCGCGTAATGCGAAACTTGCTGGTTGATTACGCCCGCGCAAAAAATTATCAAAAACGTGGAAGCGGTGCGGAAAAAGTTTCGTTGGAAGATGTTGCAATTTTTACGCCCGAACCCGACGAAAGAATTTTGGCGTTGGACGAAGCGTTAAAAAATCTGGCAAAATTTGACGAACGCAAAAGCCGTCTGGTCGAACTTAGATATTTCGGCGGTCTTTCGGCGGTAGAAACGGCGGAAGTTCTCGGCGTTTCGGAAATCCACGTCAAACGGGAATGGCCCAAAGCAAAGGCGTGGCTTTACAAAGAAATTTCGGGCTAAAAGTCAGAACAGCCTGCGTGAGCAGACTTTCAGGCGTTGATTAGAATTACCTTTGCCGCAAACTTTAAACAGCTCGCTTATGCAGGCTGCTCTGACAAGAATCTGTGAACTCGAACCGCTTTCAAAAAATTGACTCGCTTCTCGACGCTGTTCTCGACGCGCCGACTTTTGAGCGAGAAAAAATTCTCGATGCCGAATGTAAAGACGATAAATCTTTAAAAACAGAAGTTTTAGCTTTGCTTGACGCGCTCAATTCAAACGATGATTTTATCGAATTTTCCGATTTCGGAAACGTCAAAAACTTTCTCGATGAAAAAGAAGCCGACGAATTTATCGGAAAAAAAATTGGTGCGTATCGGTTAAAAAAACTTCTCGGTCGCGGCGGAATGGGCGTAGTTTATTCGGCAACCAGAATTGATGATTTTGAAAAAGAAGTTGCCGTAAAAATTATTCCGCCGTTTGAAAACCGCCGCGAATCTGCTGAAAATTTCCGCCGCGAACGTCAAATTCTGGCACGTCTTTCGCATCCGAATATTGCCCAAATTCTCGACGGCGGAACGTGGCAGACGAACACTCCTTATATCGTAATGGAATATGTTGAGGGTTTGCCGCTCAACGTATTTTGCAAACAAAAAAACCTCACCGTGCGCGAGAAACTCGAGCTTTTTCAAGATGTTTGTGCGGCGGTTGCTTATGCTCATCAAAACTTGATTGTTCACCGCGATTTGAAGCCGAATAATATTTTGGTTTGCGACGATAAAACCGTCAAACTACTTGATTTCGGCATTGCTAAAATGCTTGATTCGGAGACTTTCGGAACAAACGAAAATAAGACTTTTGATGGCAACGCGCTGACGCTCGAATATGCTTCGCCGGAACAAATCAACGGCGAAAACATCACGGTTGCATCTGATGTTTATTCGCTCGGAGTGATTTTATACGAACTTTTGACCAAAAAGCGTCCGCACGATTTTAAGAGCAAATCACTCGCCGAAATTCTGCAAATTATCACGAAGGAAAAACCGCTCGAACCTTCAAAAATCGCAAATTATAAATCGCAAATTGCAAATCCCGAACTTGATTCAATTGTTTTGAAATCGTTGGCAAAATCGCCGTCGGAGAGATACAAAAGCGTCGGCGAGTTTAGCCGCGACATTGAAAATTATTTGAATTTTTTGCCGATTTCGGCGCGTCCGCAAACCAATTTTTATAAGTTCAAAAAATACGTTCAACGTCATCGAATCGAAACAGCAATCGCTGCTTTGGTTTCTTTTTTGATAATCGGTTGGCTGGTAACTGTCGTTTGGCAAATTCGCAAGGAACAGACACAATCGCTCGAAAATCGCCGTGCGGCGTATTCGGCGGAAATGATTTTGGCGGCGAACGAATACGAAAATGCAAACTTAAATCGTTTGAAAGAATTGGTCGAAAAATACGGCGAAGAAAACGAAAATCTGCGCGGATTTGAATGGAATTTTTTGAATAATCTGTTAAATCCGCCGAGCAAAATCGGAACTTTCACACACGCGGACGAAGTTTGGAACGCCGAATTTTCGCCCGACGGAAAAACAATCGCCGCTGCTTCAAACGATAATCACACTTGGGTTTGGAATGTCGAAACCGGCGCATTTTTGAAAACCGAAGAACAAAAAGGCGCGTGGAAAGTTTCGTTTTTCCCCGATGGAAAACGCTTTGCCGTTTCGAGCAGTTCGAGTTCAAATCCGATTATAAAAATCTATGAAACCGCGACTGCAAAAGAAATTTTGACGCTTCGCGGACATACGAAACGAATTCGCGCACTCGACGTTTCGCCCGACGGAAAATTAATTGCGACCGGAAGCCAAGACAGCAATATAATTATTTGGAACGCTGAAACAGGTGCGGAAATAAAGCGTTTTGCTTTTGAAAAACCGACCGAATTTCAAGACGTTCAATTTTCAAAGCACGGGGACAAATTAGCAATTTCGGGGTTTGAAATTTTGGCGGTTTTCGACACGAAAACTTGGGAGAAAAAACAAATCGAGCCTGAAAAATTTGTTGACAAAAATGTTTTGCTCAACGGCTGGAAAATCGCTTTTTCGCCGCTTGAAAAAACGCTCGCGCTCGGCACTTATGAAGGAAATGTCGTTTTTCTCGATGCCGAAACGCTCGAAACTATCCGCGTTTTGAAACTTCATCAATCAAACGTCAAATCGCTCGCGTTTTCGTCAGACGGCAAGATTTTGGCAACCGCAAGTTGGGACCGAACCGTGAAATTTGTTGATGTGCAAACAGGCGAAATCACAGGCGATTTGCGTGGACATTTTGCCGGAATTCACGAGCTTTTCTTTTCACCGGACGGCAAAACATTAGGCACGGCATCAGCCGATTTCACCATAAATCTTTGGAATGCCGAAGCCGTCTCAAAATCTAACGCACTGCTGACAAACGCAAATATTTCGGCTTCAAACACGGACGGAAGCGAACTTTTTACATTAAGTAATTCCAACGGAAATCTTGTTCGTTGGCGCGTTTCCGATAAAAAATTCTTGTGGACAACCGCTGTCGGGTTCAAAGGTTTTGCGATGGATTTTTCGCCTGTGTCAAATAGTTTGGCAATCGGGGAAAATGACGGCACAATTTCGATTTTCGATGCGAAATCAGGCGTTCCGAAGCAGAAATCAACCGCACACAGCCGCACAATTTTCGCTCTGAAATTTTCGCCGGACGGCAGACGAATTTTTATTGCTTACGAAGACGGTTTGCTCAAAGCATTTGACGCGGAAAATCTTGCAGAAATCTTTTCCGTTCAAGCACATAAAGAACTTTTCAAAGGATTGGATGCCACGGAAAAATTCATCGTTACGGGGGGAAATGACAATCTCGTAAAAATTATCGAATCGGAAACCGGAAAAATCGTGTTCACGTTGGAAGGCAACACGAAACCGCTCTACAAAACCTTATTCGCGCCAGACGGAAAAACGATTGTTGCGACCGGCGCAGACGATACGGCGCGAATTTGGAATTTAGCGGACGGAAAACTTTTAAAAACCCTTTCGGGAATGAGCGGCGGCATTTTCGCGGTAACTTTTTCGCCCGACGGAAAACGTCTGGCAACGGCAAGCGATGTCGGCGTAATTCGACTTTGGAACACCGAAACGGGCGAACAAGTTTTGGCTTTTACCGCCACGCAAAAACAAATTATCGCGCTGAAATTTACTGCCGACGGCAACACATTAATCAGCACCGACATTAATGGAAAAGTTAATTTTTGGTTTGGAAAATTTTGAAAAGACGAAGAGACGGAGCGACTGAGAGACTAAGTGAAATTTAGAAGTTTTCAATCTTTCGCTCCGTCTCTTCGTCGCAATGTCTCATCGTCTCTTTTTAAAGTGCTTCTTTCATTCGCCGCACGCCTTCGGTCATTTTTTCTTCCGGTTGGCAAAACGAAACGCGCAAAAAGCCTTTTGCCTCATCGCCGAAAGCGATTCCGGGAACTGTGATGACGCGGTTTTGCAGAAATTTTTCGGCAATTTCAAGGTCATCCCCAATCGGACGCACATCGAGCATCGTGTAAAATGCCCCTTCGGGCGAAGTCGCTTTTAAGTTTAATTCTTTTGCAAATAAATCAATCAAAAATTCGCCGCGTTTTTTATAAATCTGACGCGCATCAGCTTTAGCGCGTTCGGCTTCGTCCGTCCAACCGAGAAGCGACGCTTTTTGCGAAATTGTCGAAGTGCAAACGGTCAAAAATCCGTGCAAAGTCAGACACGCTTTTATCACCTCGGTTTGCGAACTCGCCGCCCAACCGACGCGCCAACCTGTCATTGATAAAGATTTCGACAAACCCGAAACGATGATTGTTTTATCATAAAATTCCGAAGCCGAACGCGGTTTTTCGTCAGTAAAATAAAGGTCAGAATAAATTTCATCCGAGACAAGGTAAATTCCCGTATCTCGTAAAACTTCCGCGATTTGCTCCAAATCTGTTTGTGTAAAAATTTTACCTGTCGGATTTGAAGGCGAAATTACGACGGCAACTTTCGTTTTCGGCGTAATCTTCGATTTAAATTCTTCAATATCAAAACCGAAATCTTTTTCCGCCGGAAGCCGATAATAGACAGGTTCGCCGCCCGAAAGTTTCACACAATTTTCATACGCCGGAAACGACGGATTCGGAATCAAAACCTCGTCGCCGTCATCAACAATCGCCAAAAACGCGGCGGTCATCGCTTCCTGCGAACCAACCATCACGCAAACTTGATTCGGCTGTAAATTAAGATGCGGATAACTTTCGGCAATCTTTTCGCGCAATTGAAGAAGTCCGGCGTGATTCGTATAACCGTTTTGTTCTTCTAAGGTTACACGCACCGCTTCTTCGCGGATAAACTGCGGTGTCGGTAAATCGGGTTCGCCGAGTCCGAAATTTATCGAATCGGGCAACGCGCGTTCAAAAATCTGGCGAATCAAAGTCGGCGCAACGCCTTGAAGTCGGCGCGGCAGTTGAAAGTTTTCGTTTTTAAGCATCGGTTTCATAAATTTATCATTTTACATTCTACATTTTACAACGGCTGGCGTGAAATTTAGACAATTTTAATTTAACAAGAAAAAAGAATTTTTACCTGCAAAACACACGAAAATAACGAAAAAAAGATAAGATTTCTCAATTAGTTTCGTTTATTTCGTATGTTTCCCAGTCAAATAAAAATAATTTTTCATCTGCATATTTTCGAGTGCAAAATTATTTCATCCGAAAAACTTTGGCATCATTTATGTTTTATTTGCTTTTGCGCTAAAATTATTTTTTACACTCGTTAGCGTAAAAAAGAGGTTACAAATAAAGTGAGCGAAAAAGTTACGAATTTAAGCGAATATATTGCCGAGAATTTCGGCGCAAATGCAAGTTATGTCGAAGGATTGCTCAGCCGTTATAAGGCTGATGCGAATTCGGTTGACGAATCTTGGCGGACGTTTTTTAAAGACCTTTTGAGCGGTGCTTCGCCGTTTGAAAGCGGCAACGGTCAAGCGGCACAAGCCGTGCAAAAAGCGGAAATTTCCGAACCGCCCGTAAAAAAACAAGTTTCGATTGCGCTCGGTGCAGATATTGAAGTCAAGCCGATAACCGGCGTTGGGAAAAAAATCGTCGAAAATATGGAGCAGAGTTTGTCTGTTCCGACGGCGACGACTTTCCGAAATCTGCCCGTTAAAATCTTGGAAGAAAATCGCCGAATTATCAACGAACACCTGCAATCATCGGGACGCGGCAAAGTTTCTTTTACGCATATAATTGCTTGGGCGATTATCAAAGCCGTAAAAATTTATCCGAGTATGAATGTCGGTTACGGGTTTATAAATAACGCGCCTTCGCGGTTGCAACACGATTCGGTCAATCTCGGAATTGCGATTGATATTGAAAAAAAAGACGGTTCGCGCAATTTGCTCGTGCCGAATATCAAAAATTCGGACAAGATGAATTTTGCCGAATTTTTCGCAGGTTATAACGAAACAGTCAAAAAAGCGCGTAACGGCAAGTTGGAAATAAGCG
>CALMEH010000816.1 GCA_937863115.1 uncultured Acidobacteriota bacterium | reverse complement strand
TCGGCTCGCCTCCGGGCTATCTCGGACACCGCGAAACTTCGCCGATGTTGACGCAGGAAAACCTCGATAAAGCGCACACGGACGACACGAAATTGACGTTTGTTTTATTCGACGAAATCGAAAAAGCGTCGGACTCTTTGTGGCAGTTGCTTCTCGGAATTTTGGATAAAGCGACTTTAACTTTGGGCGATAATCGCCGTGTTGATTTTTCGAGATGCGTTGTGATTATGACTTCAAACCTCGGCGCAAGGGAAATGTCCGATATGATTTCCGGCGGCATCGGTTTTGCTCCGGGTAAAACCGATAAAGCAAGAGAAGATACCGAAATTGATTCAAAAATCTATCGCACTGCGCTTGAAGCCGCGAAACGCAAATTCTCGCCCGAATTTATGAATCGTATTGATAAAGTGGTTGTTTTCAGAAGTTTAAAGGAACATCACTTGCGCCAAATCTTGGACATCGAACTCAAATCCGTGCAAGACCGCATCACCGAATCGGCGGGAACGAAATTCATTTTTGAATGCACCGACGAAGCGCGTGAGTTTCTGCTTGCTGAAGGCATTGACTTAAAATACGGCGCACGGCATCTGAAACGTGCGATTGAAAGATTTTTGGTTTATCCGCTTTCAAATCTTGTGGCGACACAACAAGTTGAAACCGGCGATTTGGTTATCGTTGATTTTGATGCGGAAGCAGACAAACTTATTTTCTCGAAACAAGCCGGAAAAATGATTGTCAGCGATTCGGAAAGCGGCGAGGAAAACGCTGATTTGGATAGTTTTTCCGATTCCGTCGGAATGCAAATTCCGCAATTTGCCGCCGCGCCGCAAATGAGCAAAATCAAAGACGGTGAAAAAGAGGATTGATTTCCAAATTCAACCGGAAAAGAAAAGGTGCGAATATTTGCGCCTTTTTTTTGCCTTTTTGCGCCAATCAAAACCGTTTTAGAGTTTGTAATTTTTGCTTATCCGCTACCGATTGACGGTTCTGATCTTCATAATTTCTTCAAAAAAATATCAGAAAAACCTAAAATTTTTTCGGCGGGTTCCACCATCAAGTTTGACCGAAGAAATCACGGGTATGACAATCTTCCGAACTTGACGCGAAAATCTGATCGAAAAAATTCCGCCGAATGAATCACCGATGGATTCAAAGAAATCTTGAAATATCAATTTCAACTTTGTCTGCAACCTAAATAAAGACAAAATTTGCCTTACTTGTTATTTTTGATTCTTCAGTGATTGCAAAAAATTTTGATTATTTCAATCGCTGTTTAATTTCGGCTCAGACTTTTTTTTATCATCAAAGCCGATGTAATATTTATCGAAAGTTTTCCACGCTTTGCGTTCATTGCCGAGATAGAATAAACCGACGACGTAAGATAAAAATCTGTCGCTGTATTCAGATTTTAGTTCGGGTAGATCTTCTTTTTTCAATTTTTCAAATGTTTCCGGTATCCATTTTTCCGTTTCCAAATAATATTCTTTGACGAAATCCTGTTGGATATTTTTGGCAGGAAGATATTTGCCTCGCGGTTCGGGCGAACAAGCACCGCAATCATCCATAAAATATCGAAAAGCCGAATCAAATTGCACGACCGAAATAGTTTTTATGGGCAATTTTATGTTTTCGGAACTAGCCAACGTGATTTGCTGATTTTGACAATCAATTTGCGACAACAAAAAGATAAGCACGAAAGAAATTTTATACAAACTCTGAATTTACAAGTTATTTCAATACAAATTTTCCAACAATACAAGAACTTTTTCTTGCTGAAATGATAGAATTTAAGTCGTGAAAGCCGGAATTTACATTCACATTCCTTTCTGCAAATCGCGCTGTTCATATTGTGATTTTGCGACCGATGTTTATCGCAGTAACGATGCAGTCGAGCGTTATGTTTCTGCGCTTTGCGAAGAAATTACGAATTACGAATTACTGATTACTAATTACAAAAACCGAAAACCGAAAACCGAAAACCAAATCGAAACCATCTACTTCGGTGGCGGAACGCCTTCGCTTTTGACCGTAAAACAACTTGAAAAAATCTTGAATTCCTTGCACAAAACTTTTTCGGTCGAAGAAAACATCGAATTTACTTTGGAGATGAATCCGGCAACCGTAACGCTTGAAAAATTGCAAAATTTTAAAAGTTTAGGCATAAATCGAGCGAGTTTCGGTGTGCAAACTTTTGATGATAAAGCCTTGAAACTTCTCGCCCGCGGACACGATGCCGCCGATGCGCGGAAGACTTTTGAATTGCTCAGAAAAGCGAATTTTGAAAATATTTCGTTTGATTTAATCGGCGGATTGCCAAATCAAACTCTTGAAAATTGGAACAATAATTTGACCGAAGCGTTAAAACTTCAGCCCGAACATCTTTCGCTGTATTTACTTGAAATACACGAAGGAACGCCGCTTGCCGAACAAATCAGAAGCCAAAGGCATCCGCAACCGGACGAGGATTTAGCCGCCGCGATGTATGAAATGATGCTTGAAATGACGGCGGAAAAAGGTTTTGAGCAATATGAAATTTCAAATTTCTCGAAGCCAAATTTAGCATCAAAACACAATACGAAATATTGGCTGTGCGAACCTGTTTTTGCGTTTGGTGTTTCGGCTCATTCGTTTGACGGACAAAAGCGTTGGTCGAATGAGCGCGACACCAATCAATATGTTTCCTTAATTGAAAACGGAAAATCGGCGATTACAGAAACAACCGAATTAGACAAAAAGCAACTTTCCGGCGAGTTTGCGTTTCTAAGATTACGTTTGGCAAAAGGCTTGAATCTCGAAGAATACGAGAAAAAATTCGGTATCAATTTACGCGAAGATTTGAAAGATGATTTAACGCGATTAAGTGAAGCGAATTTAATCAAGTTTGACGAAAATTTCTTGAAATTAACTAGGCAAGGTATGTTATATTCTAATGAAGTTTTTGCAGTATTTGTTTGAAAAAATTATTTTTTGGAGTCTGAAAAAAAATATGAAAAATTATAAAAAACTGAAATCTGTTTTTCTTCACCTTTCGTTTTCGGCGATTATTTTTGCGTTTGTCTCTGTTTCAATTTTGGCACAGGAAACCGGCAAAGACGGTGGCAGTTCGACAAAAAAAGGAAGTGGTCAAGGTCAAGGAATCGGCAATGGAAACGGCAATTCGAACGACGATGATTCTTTGGACGATATGCGGACTGTTATGAAATTATTTGAACAAAAACGCTTTGGCGAAGCAGTTCCTTATCTCGAAAGACTTGTTAAAGCCAACCCGAATAATGCCGATTTACACTTCCTTTACGGCACTGCACTTGTAATCAAATCGGGCGAAATTACCGATAAAACCGAAGCACGGCGGATGAAGGTTGAGGCGCGAAAAGCTCTCGTCAGAGCCAAGGAATTGGGGTTTAAAGCAAACGGGATTGATAAAATTATCGCTATGCTTCCGACCGACGGAGAAGATGAAGGCGAAACGACCATCGGCGATACGAACCGCGATTCCGTAACATTTTCTTCAAACAAAGACGCGCAAGAATATATGGTTAAAGGCGAAACTTTTTTCGCTCAAAAGGAATTTGAAAAGGCGTTTGAAATGTATGAAAAAGCCTTGAAAAAAGACCCGGAACTTTATGAAGCCGCACTTTTTGCAGGCGATTCTTTCCTGCAAATCGGTAAAGGTTTTGAAAACAATCCTTCCAAACAAAAAGAAAATTTCGACAAAGCCGAAACGTGGTATCAAAAGGCGATAATCATCAATCCGAATCGTGAAACGGCTTACCGTTATTCGGCAACGCCTTTGATGCTGACAAAACAATACGACAAAGCACGCGACCGATACATCGAAGCCTATATTACCGAACCTTACAACGAACGCGCTCTCGGCGGATTGAAAGGTTGGGCGGAAGCTACCGAGACGCAAATCGGTCATCCGATAATCGAAATTCCGGCAGATGTAACTTCAAGCGGCAATGGCAATACGAAAATTACACTAGGAATGAGCGATGATGAAGACGACGGTTCGATTGCGTGGACGGCTTACGCACTGAATCGTGCAACGTGGCAAAGCGGAAAAAACGGTTTGAGCGAAAAATTCAAAAATGCTTACCCGAATGAAAAAACTTATCGTCGTTCGCTGGCGGAAGAATTCGACTCAATGCGTTCGGCAGTGGCGGTTTTGAAGGAAAAACCCGTCAAAAAATTAAACTCCAATTTGGCGACATTGGTTAAATTACACGATGACGAAATGCTCGAATCATACATTTTACTCGCTGTCAGAGATGAGGAAATTGCTCGCGACCAATCCGCATATCTTAAACAAAATCGCCAAAAAATGCGCCAATACGTTATCA
>CALMEH010000815.1 GCA_937863115.1 uncultured Acidobacteriota bacterium | reverse complement strand
CCGCCTTTTGTCCCTGTTTATGAGCAGTTTTTTGTTACGTTCAAACCCCTAATTCAAAAGTTTTTCGCATATCGCCGATTCAAAATTCTGCTCTATCGTCTTTTAATCCACTTAAATAAAAAAAAGCAAGAGTTAACTGGATAATTAACTTTTGCTTTTTTTACTTTTTATTTTTTTGGACGTTTGTTTACTTATTCGTCATATATTTGAACGCCATCGAAGCTATGTCATCCATCGCACTTCCGTCACCGTCTTGATCGAGCATTCTTTCGATAAACGAACCTTGCGGGGCTTGTTGGATTTGTTGTTGCTGCTGTCCAAGCATACTCTGCAAACCGCCGGCATCAAGATTATTTTCTTGTTTTTGTTTGCCGAGATAACCCATCACAATCGGTGCAAGAAACATAAGAATTTGGGCGACTTGACCAATGCCCAAACCGCTCTGTTGGCTAACTTGTTGTGTAACTTGACTTTGATTGCCGCCGAAAATATGACCTAAAATACCACCCGCATCGGCTTGTTTCGGAACAGATTGTTGTTGTCCACCTCCGAAAATTAAACTTCCCAATCCACCGAGATTGTCCAAAATTCCGCCGCCCGCATGGTCGCGTTCCAGCGCATTGTTCAAACTTTCTGCGCCTTGTGGCGACGAAGCGTTATTTGCCATTTGATTCAAAATCATCGGCAAAGCCATCTGAATCGCCGAATTTACAAGCGAAGGCTGTGCGCCAACTTGTTGGCTGATTTGATCAACCGCTTGTGTTCCTTGTTGTTGCCCTAATAAATCTTCTAATGAAAACATAATTTTTATCTCCTAATCTTTTGTTAAAATTTTCTAAAATTGGGGAATTGTGTGATGATATTAACAGAATTTCCGAAAATGAAAAACTCAAAACTTAACACTTTTATCAATTACGTAATATTTTTTTTTGTAATTTTCGTATTGCTTTTCACATTCGCCTGTAAAAAAACCGAAAATTCGCTAAAATCTGCGCCGAAATTAAAAACTTTTGCCGGAATAAACGAAAAATTTGGAGAACCTTTCGGTGTGGCGACAAAGGATGGTGAAATTTACGTTTCGGATGGTGAAAAAGGCGTGATTTGGAAGATTTCTTCCAATGGAGCAATGAAGATTTTTGCTCAAAAGTTGCACACGCCTTCGCAAATCGTTTTCGATAACGAAGGAAATTTGATTGTCGCCGATTCAGGTGCAAGTGTCATCATAAAAATCAAACCGTCGGGCGAAATTGAGACGATTGCCGGAACTGAAAATCAAAACGGATTTGCTGATGGTGAAGCGTCAAAGTCGCTGTTTAATGCACCCATTGGCGTTGCCGTTTTAGAAAACAAAATCTTCGTTGCCGACACTTATAACGATAAAATTCGCCTCATCGAAAACGGACAAGTTTCAACAATTTCCGGCAGTGAACAAGGTTTTGCCGACAATGAAAATGGTGAAAACGCAAAATTTGACACACCTTGTGGGATCGCTGTTACAAAAGACGGCAATTTATTAGTTGCCGATGCAGGAAACCGACGTTTGCGTTTAATCGAACCAGGCGGGAAAACTTCCACATTTGCCGGAAACGGTGAACAAGATTCGCTTGATGGCACTTTGGAAAAGGCGAAATTTGTCGAACCGACGGCAATCACAATCGGCAACTTCGGCGAAATTTATGTCGCTGACGGCAATTCAATTCGTGTTATCGGTAGAAGGTTATTTCCGCTCGTCGAAACCATTTCAGACACCAAACGCGGGTTTGAGGACGGCGGAATAAAAACCGCTAAGATTAATCGTCCGAGCGGTTTAGCAGTTGATAAAAGCGGAAATATATTTATAGCCGATTCTGACAATAAAGTTTTAAGAATTTTCACAAACGAGGAAATTAGCAAGGAAATTACCACCGAAGAAATTAAATCTCTGCGCCAAACGCCGGAACAATTTCGCAATTTTGCTTCAGCGCGTTGGACATACAATCCGCCCGAAAAAAAACGTGAAATCGCCGGAACGCTTGGCGAAATTCGAGGTGAAATTACAGAAGAAAACGCCCCTGTTTATTTCCACAACGGCTTAGACATTGTCGGCGGTTATGGCGAAACGGCGACTTTTATTCGTAACGAAAAAGTCTTGCGACCGCTTGCCGTGCAAAATTTCGACACGACGCGCGAACTGCTCAGAATGCCGACTCTCGGCTACATTCACATTCGACTTGGGCGCGACAAGGACGCGAAAACTTTTGATGACAAACGATTTCAATTCAAGTTTGACGAAGAGAAAAAACCAATAAATATCCGCGTCCCGCGAGGGACGAAATTTGAAGCAGGCGATTCAATCGGAACTCTCAATACTATGAATCACGTTCACCTGATTGCTGGCGGGAGCGGCTCAGAAATGAACGCGCTCGCTGCGCTTGCTTTTCCGGATATTTCAGACAAAATTGCACCTGTCATCGAGCAAATTTCGCTATTTGACGATAATTGGTTTTTGGTCAATGAAACTAAATCAGAAACTGTCCGTATTAAACTGAGCGGAAAAACTCGCATCGTAGTTCGGGCATTTGACAGAATGGACGGCAATGCCGAAAGGCGACGATTAGGCGTATTTGCGCTCGGATTTCAAATTTTAAGAGCCGATAAATCGCCGGTCTTTGAAGAAAAAACCACAATCTCTTTTGCTGATATGCCTGACGCGGATTTTGTCCGTTTCGTATATGCCAAAGGCAGTAAATCCGGGGCAACGGGCGAAACGATTTTCAATTACATCGTAACCAACGAAGTCCGCGGTAATTTTGCTAAGGAAGATTTTTTCGATGCAGCAAGTTTGGAAAAAGGAAACTACATTTTGCGCGTTTTTGCCGCTGACTATTTCGGCAATAAAACATTGAAAGATTTGGAATTTGAAAAATAATTCTCGATTTTTTGTTAATAAAAAAATTAAAGGAGAAAGCATTGATGAAAAAATTTATTTCAATTTTATTATTTGTTACTTTATGTTTCGGCAGTTTTACGATAAAGGCGGAAACACACGATAAATCCCAACCGACTACAATCAGAATAACCCCGCCTGCGCCGAAATTTACGGACGCAGAAAGGCAGACAGAACTCGCCAACCGACGCAAGAAAGTTGCTGATAAAATGTCGCAGAATAGCGTTTTGGTGATGTGGTCGGCAGAGCCGCGAAATTATGCCGGCGACGTTGATTTTATGTATCGGCAGGAAAATAATTTTTATTATTTGACCAATTTGAAACAGCCGGAAGCAACATTTGTCATTACCAAAAACGGCGGAAATGTTCAGGAATATTTGTTTTTACCCGAACGAAATCCACAACGCGAAGCGTGGGAAGGCAAAATGTATTCAAATACGGACGCAACACGAATTTCCGGATTGAAAACGATTGTTAATGCAAATGAATTAACCAATTATTTGACAGCTTTGGGCAAGAAAGAATCATTTGCTTCAAAGGACGGAATCAGTGTAAATACTTCCGCTGAAACAGTTTATTTACAGCTTCCGCAAGGACAATTTGATTCGATGAGTGTTGAATTCGGGCGCGAAGCGGAATTTGCCAAACAATTAAACGGCACGAAAACCGCAAATATTCGTTCTGTTATTGATGAAATGCGCCAAGTAAAATCGCCGTTTGAAATCAAATTGATGCAGCACGCGATCGATATTACGACCGAAGCGCAGATGCGTTCGATGGCGGTTGTTGGTAAAGTGAATTGGGAATACGAAGTTCAAGCCGAAGTCGAATACACATTTCGCCGCCGAAACGCCGATTATTGGGGTTATCCCTCGATCGTCGGTTGCGGTGCGAACGCGACGACTTTGCACTACGTCGAATCGCAAAGTCCAATTAAAAAAGGCGAATTATTATTGATGGATGTCGGCGCGGAATACGATCATTACACGGCTGACGTTACGCGCACTTTCCCCGTGAACGGCAAATATTCAAAGGAACAAGCCGAAATTTATCAAATCGTCTATGACGCGCAAGAAGCCGTCGGACGCGCCACAAAACCGGGCGTTTTATTTAATGATCTGGACGCAAAATCAGACGAAGTGATTATGCAAGGTTTGGCGAAATTAGGTTTGATTACTTCCCCGACAGCAACATTTCAGTTAAAAAATCCGCAAAACGGCGCGATCGTCGAAGTTCCGCAATACAGACTTTGGAATATTCACGGTCTCGGACATTGGCTCGGAATGAATGTTCACGATGTCGGCAAATATTCAAATCCGTTGAAAGCCGGTTTTATTTTCACCAATGAACCCGGAATTTACATCCGCGAAGACGCGCTCAATTATCTGCCGGACACGCCCGCGAACAAAGAAATTTTGTCAAAAATCCGTCCCGCATTTGAAAAATACAAAAACATCGGCGTTCGTATCGAAGACGATTTGCTGGTTACGGAAACAGGCGTTGAATGGATGACAAAAAATCTGCCGCGCAAAATGTCTGACATTGAAGCATTTATGGCGCGTGCCTCGAAAGAGTTTCAATTCAGCAGTTTACCGCAAGTTGAAAAACCGCAGCTTTCTTTAGTTAATTTCAATGCGGCAAATTATTTCGACAACGATTTCAGCCAAATTCCGAACGGCAAAACTATGCGTCAAGGTTGGGTTTGGAGCGGCAAAAACACAACTCTTTCGGGTTTAAGCCACATTGAACATTCACACGGCGAGTAGTTTTAAGGACGAAGAGACGAAGAGACTGCGCGACGGCGAGAGTTTTCATCTTCGCCCAGTCTCTTCGTCTCTCCGTCTCATCGTCCCTTCCCGGCTTTGACTATTTCCTCAAAAAAAGCTAAACCATAATTACATCTTTTAGTTTCCGAAATGACAAAAAATTCTCAAAACGGCGCACAATTACCGCTAGTTATCGTCAATCCGAAATCGGCTGGCGGGGCGACAAAAGGCGATTGGGCAGCAAAGGCTTCGGATTTGCGGGCGCATTTCGGCGCGTTTCAAGTCGCTTTTACAAAACAACAGGGCGACGGCAATTTATTGGCAAAACGCGCCGCTGAACAAGGCAGAAATTTCGTTATCGCGTGCGGCGGCGACGGCACGATCAACGAAGTTGCCAATGGAATTTTAGAATCGGGCGCAGACATCGAACTCGGAATTTTGCCTTCGGGAACTGGTGGCGATTTTCGTCGAACTTTGGGATTTTCAAACGAGCCGCGCGAAGCCGCGAAACAACTCAGAAACGGCGAAACGAAAATGATCGATGTCGGAAAAGTTACATTTTTTAATCACGAAGGCGAGCAAACATCGCGTTATTTTCTAAATGTCGCATCTTTCGGACTGTCGGCTTCGATCATTGAAAATGTCAAAACAAAAACTTCTCTAAATTGGCTGCCGAACAATCTTTTGCGCGGCAAAGCGAGTTTTGCACTTTCGACTTTGCAGGAAGTTATTGCTTTGGACACGAAAACCGTGCGCGTGAAAATGGACGACGCGGAAGAAAAATCATTAAACACGATAAATTTTTGCGTCTGCAATTCACGCTTTTTCGGCGGCGGAATGAAAATCGCGCCCGATGCGAAAATTAACGACGGATTTTTTGATGTCGTCAACATCGGCGACATCAAAACCGCGAAAATTTTATTAAATGCTTACACACTTTATCAAGGTTCGCATTTGAATTTGAAAGAAGTAAAAGCAACATTAGCAAAGAAAATCGAAGTCAAAGCAGCAAACAATCAAGAAATTCATCTCGAAATTGACGGTGAGCTTCCTGGTAAACTTCCGGCAACTTTCGAGATTGTGCCGAATGCTTTGAAAGTTCGTGTGCCGAAAAATTAATTTCAACGCAAAGACGCAAAGGCGCAAAGAAGCAAAGATTTTGATAATATATAAAAAAACTTTGCTTCTTTGCGCCTTTGCGTTAAAAAAATTATGACAAAATCTTTCTGCCAACGCTTTATCGAATCGTGCGAAAAGCATTCTGAACTCGTGGCAATGCGAATTGTCGGCGACGATGCGGAAGTTTATACATTCGGCGAAATGCTCAAGCAAATTCGCGCGATTGCTTACCGTTTGCAGGAAGAAAAAATAAATTTCGGCGACCGCGTTGCGCTGATTGGCGAAAATCATCCGTGTTGGGCAATTGCTTATCTTGGCACGCTTTATCACGGCGCGGTTTGCGTTCCGGTTGATCCGCACGGCGAGATTGAAACTTTGACCAATTTTCTCGAAAACTCCGAAGCAAAAATCGCTTTTCTCTCGCCGGATATGACCGAAAAATTCTCGCAAATCGAAGAAAAACTCGGCAGACATATTCCGTCCGTCGTGTGGCGAATGGAAAATTCGACAAACGGATTTCAGAAGTTTGAAGATTGGTCGAAAACAGAATTTCCCGAATCTTATGCCAAAGAAATTCCGAAGGCAAACGGCGATGATATGGCACTTTTGATGTATACGAGCGGAACGACCGGAACGCCGAAAGGTGTGCCGCTGTCGCACGGAAATATTGTTGCCGAATTGGACGGAATTGTTCCCGTTTTGGCACTTTCGGAAAAAGATTCAATTTTGAGTCTTTTGCCGCTTTTTCACGCTTATTTGCAAATTGTAAACCTATGGGTTGCCACAACTTACGGTTGTCAAGCAGGTTATCTCAAAGAACTCACACCTGACGAACTTTCAAGGGCGATGAAGGAATTTAAGCCGACGGTTTTAACAACTGTGCCGCGACTTTGGTATCTATTTCACAAAAAGATTTTCGATGCGATTGAAGCCAAACCGAAGCCCGTTCAATTACTTTTCAAAGGAATGCTTGCAACAAACGGATTTTTGCGAAAATCATTAAATACCAATCTCGGAAACAAACTTTTCGGCAAAGTTCACGAAGGTTTCGGCGGAAATTTGCGAATCGCAATTTCTGCGGGTTCGCGTTTTGATGAAGCGGTCGCAAAAGATTTCGACGCGCTCGGATTTACGATTATTCAAGGCTACGGCTTGACGGAAACTTCGGGCGCGGCAACCGCAACTTACGAAACCGATAATCGCGTCGGTTCGGTCGGGAAACCTTTTATCAACGCCGAAGTTAAAATTGACCAACCGAACGCCGAAGGCATCGGTGAAGTTATGATTCGCGGTGAAATGGTTTTCAAAGGTTATTACAAAAATCCGACGGCAACAGCGGAAGTTTTTACCGAAGACGGCTGGTTTCGCTCTGGCGATTTAGGAAAATTTGACGCGGACGGACATCTCTACATCGTCGGACGCGCCAAAGATGTTATCGTTTTGCCGTCAGGGAAAAATGTGCATCCCGAAGATTTGGAAGTTCATTATTTGAAATCGCCCCTGGTCGGAGAACTTGCGATTTTAGGTTTGGAAGATGAATCTGCCGGACGCGCCGGAGCGGAAAAATTAGCGGCGGTTGTCGTTCCGGATTTTGAATATTTAAAGAGGCACAAAAATTTGAATTTATAAGAAAAGGATCGGTGTGG
>CALMEH010000814.1 GCA_937863115.1 uncultured Acidobacteriota bacterium | reverse complement strand
GCACTAAAGATTTGGGCGGCACAGCGAAAACTGCTGATTTTGCAAATGCAATCATCGAAAAGTTAAAATAAAAATTGTTCACAGATGAACACGAATAGACACAAATTGAGTCTTGATTTAATATCTGTGTTTATCTGTGTTTATCTGTGGATAAATAAAGTATGACAGCAGAAGCAAAAATGTGGGAAAAGCCGATTTCACACGGCGAAATTTTGAAGAAAATCTGGAAGAATCTCGATTTGGGAATGCTTGACCGCAAACACCCGTTTCATTCGCCTACGTTTGCCTCAATTGATGAAAATTCGCCGAGTTTGCGTGTCGTAATTCTAAGAAGATTTTGGCGAAAACCGCCGCAACTTGCTTTTCACACACATCTCGGTTCGCCCAAAATCGCGCAAATCCAAGCGAATCCGAATGTCTATTGGTTGTTTTACCATCCGCAAGAAAAACTTCAAGTTCGCATCAAAGGCACTGCCGAAATTCACACAAGTGGCGAACTCCACGAAGAACAATGGCTTTCGACGGAACTTTTTTCGCGCCGTTGCTACGTCGGCAAACCTCCGACACAATCGAGCAAAACGCCAACTTCAGGCTTGCCCGAAAATCTGATTAACCGCGAACCGACACGCGAAGAATCCGAACAAGGCAAAGCAAATTTCGTCGTGATTACTTCGACCATCGAAGAAATTGATTGTCTCGAAATGAACGTGCGCGGACATCGGCGTTCGCTTTTTACTTGGAACAACGGCGAACTCGAAACAAAATGGCTCACGCCGTGATTTAAAAGACGATGCGATGGAGAGACGGAGAGACAATTTTTCGCGCCGCCGCTTTGTCTCATCGTCGCATCGTCTAAAAAAAATGCAACTTCCCCGACATTCAATCATTCTAACAAAGCGCATCAACCAAGATGCGACCTGAAATTATTTTTTGAGGAAAAAGAGATGAAAAAATTTACAATATTATTAGCGATTTTCACGGCTTTCGTATTCGGCGCAGTGCAAACCGCAAACGCCCAAGCCGAACAAAAAGAAACCATTAAATTCGGCAAACAAAAGAAGTTTTCGCGTAGCAAATTGACGGTAAAATTCGTTTCAATCGTCGAAGATTCGCGCTGTCCGCCAACCGTTCAATGTATCCAAGCCGGAAACGCCCGCATCAAAGTCGAAATCAGCAACGGCACAACCAAAGAAACCTTTGAAATGAACACCACACTCGGACCAAAAGGCGCATCATTCAGCGGCTTCGCCATCTATTTGGACGAATTATTGCCAATGACCAAATCCAATAAGAAAATTACCCAAAAAGACTACAAAGGCAAATTCCGCATCGTCCGTTTAACCCGCTAAATTCTATTCACTTTGCCGAAAATAAAAAAGCCCGCACAAAATAGATTTATTTTAGTCCTTACTTTGTGCGGGCTTTCGCATTATTTTGCAGTTATTTTAACTTTTCACAACCGATTCCGTATTCGGCACTTCTCATCCCGCCATATTGAATGTTGAATAAATATTCTTCATTTGTAAATTCCAAAATCTTTGTTGTAGAAATTGTTCCATCTTCATCTTTTACAAGTTTCCAGCCTTTTGCTTCAAAATATTCTTTAATCAGTTTCCACGTTTCCTGATAACTTGTATCGGAATTATAATAATAAGCAAGCGTTATCTTTTGGTCATCAATTCCATCTTTTCTGACCAACTTAAAATCATTCGGAAGCGAAACGCTACTGCAAACTTTATCTAATTTCTGTAACACCGAAGTTTCTTTTATCGCATCTTCAGTATATTTTGTGATTTGTTCATTTGTGCAGCTCAAACAAATCAACGTAATTAGAGCTAAACAAACTCCGAAGTTCAAATTTGTTTTTGAAGATTTCACATTCATTATTTCCCTGCGTTCATAATTTCTTCAATCGCTTCCGCATCTTTCGGGACTTTGGCGGTTAGATTATGATTGCCGTCTTCCGTTACCAAAATGTCGTCTTCAATTCTGATGCCGATGCCGCGATATTTGCTTGGCGCGTCCTTGTCGTCGGGCGGAATGTATAATCCGGGTTCAACCGTGAGAACCATTCCGGGCGCGAACGGGCGGGAGTTTTTGGCTTTTTGTTCGGTGAAATATCTGCCTGCGTCGTGAACGTCAAGACCGAGATAATGCCCGACTCCGTGCATATAATATTTTTCGTAAGCCTTTTTCTTGATGAGTTTTTTCGTGTCGCCTTTTAATAACTTCAGTTTTTTCATGCCTTCGGTTAAAAGTTCGATCGAAAGTTCTTGGCGTTGTTTGACGGTGTTGCCTTTTTTCGTGGCTTCGAGACATTCGAGTTGGACTTCGAGAACGACATCATAAACTTCGCGTTGCGCCTTTGTAAATCTGCCATTGACGGGAAATGTGCGTGTGATGTCGGAGGCGTAACCTTTGTAATTGCAACCTGCGTCAACAAGCAATAAATCGCCGTCTTTGAGCGGCATATTGTTTTCGACATAGTGCAAAATCGTCGCATTATCGCCGCCGCCGATGATCGAATTATACGCCGCGCCGCTTGCACCCGACATTCTGAAATGATGTTCAATGATTGATTCGATTTGGGCTTCGTTCATTCCGGATTTGCATTCCTGCATCGCCAAAATATGCGCTTCGGCGGCAATATCGCCCGCTTTTTGCATATATTCGACTTCCACTTCGTCTTTGTGCAGACGCATTTCGCCGATAATTAAAGTCGGGTCAATAATCGTGTGCGGCGGATAAGCGGTTTTTAATCTTCTGTATCTTTGCCCCGAAAGATATTGCAAAATCGTCTGGTCTAATTGATTATCACGCCCGAAACGATAGTAAAGTTTTTCGTTTCCGTTCAATAATTTCGGAAGTTCTTTTGCAAATCTTTCAATCGAAAAAGCTCTGTCCGCGCCGTAATTTTTCTTCGCGCCGTCAACGCCTTCGCGCCGTCCATACCAAGTTTCCATCAACGGATCACGCGGACGAACAAACAAAGTAAAAGGATTTTTTTTGTCCGATGGATTTATCACGGCAATCGCGTCCGGTTCGGGAAATCCGGTCAAGTAATAAAAATCGGGGTCTTGATGAAACTTAAATTCCGTGTCATAACTTTTCGTTACTTCGTGTGCCGCCGGAATCACGGCAATCGCGTCTTTGCCGATGGCTTCCATAAAATCTTTCAATTGTTTTCTCATAATTTTCTCCTATTGATTTGAATTTTAACTTAAATTAAAAAAATGCAGAAATGCTACTCAAACCGAACAAGATAAATTTTTGTGATTTGCTCAATTTGTATTCCTTTTTTTGAGTTTTTTTGCCTCAAAGCAACTGTTTCGGCTTCTCAAACAACGAAGTAGATGTAATTCTCGCGGGAAGAAAAATTTATTTTTAGAATTTGAGGTAATGTTATGAAAAAATTTATCTTTCCGGTCTTTTTCTGTCTTTTATTGGCGTTTTCCAGCCAAGCGCAAAATGTTACGGAAAGCAAACTTGAAGCTGTTAATAAAGACGGCAAATCGCTCGGCTCGTGTCCTTTGAAACAGACGAACGTGCAAGCGGAAATTTCGGGATTGCTGTCGCGTGTAAAAGTTATACAGGAATTTGAAAACAATTTCGCAGAAAAAATCGAAGCGGTTTATGTGTTTCCTCTGCCGAATAACGCGGCGGTTGACGATATGACGATGCGAATCGGCGAACGCATTGTGCGGGGTAAAATAATGAAGCGCGAAGAAGCCCGCGAAGTTTATGAAGCCGCGAAATCAAACGGACAAGTCGCAAGTTTGCTTGACCAAGAACGGACAAATATTTTCACACAATCGGTGGCAAATATCTTGCCGGGCGAAAAAATTATCATCGAAATCAGCTATGTCGAAACCTTAAAATACGAGGGCGGCAGTTACGAATTTGTCTTTCCGATGGTCGTCGGACCGCGTTATAATCCTACGTCTGTTCAGGAAACAAACAAAATCAAACCGCCGTTTGCCGAAAACCGCGCCGGACACGATATTTCAATTTCGGTTAATTTGGACGCAGGCGTTCCCGTTGATTCGCTCGCTTCAAAGTCGCACGAAATCGAATCGCAGATGCTATCGGCAAATAATTACAGCGTCAGACTGAAAAACGAAAAGACGATTCCGAATAAAGATTTTATTTTGAAATATGATGTCGCCGGCAAACGCATCGAAGACGCAATTTTGACGCATCGCGGCGAAAAAGGCGGTTATTTTACGCTGATTCTGCAACCGCCCGACAATCCGCGTGTCGAAGACGTAACACCGAAAGAGATTGTTTTCGTGCTTGATACGAGCGGTTCGATGTCGGGTTTTCCGATTGAAAAAGCCAAAGAATCAATGAAAATGGCTCTCGATGGATTGAATCCCCAAGACACTTTTAATTTGATAACTTTTGCGGGCGACACGCATATTTTGTTTGAAAAACCCGTTCCGGCAACAGCCGAAAATCTCAAAATGGCGCAAGAGTTTCTCGAATC
Organism: uncultured Acidobacteriota bacterium; assembly: GCA_937863115.1. Lineage (GTDB taxonomy): Bacteria > Acidobacteriota > Blastocatellia > Pyrinomonadales > Pyrinomonadaceae > CALMEH01. The sequence goes on along the minus strand of CALMEH010000814.1, from coordinate 2,645 downwards.
CAGAAAAGGCGGCGGCGGAACGGAAATGATGAAAGCCATCAAAGCCGCGCTCGAACCGACGGATTCGCAACAACATCTTCGCATCGTTTGTTTTATGACCGATGGTTATATCGGCAACGAAGGAGAAATTCTCTCGGAAATTCAAAAACATCCGAGCGCACGGATTTTCAGTTTCGGCATCGGAAGCTCGGTCAATCGAATGCTTTTGGACAAAATGGCGGAAGAAGGCAAAGGTGAAGTCGAATACGTTTCGCTTAAAGACGACGGCACAGCCGCCGCGAAACGATTTCACGAGCGCGTTAGAAGTCCTTTATTAACAGACATTTCGCTTGACTTCGGCGATTTGCAAGTAGCAGATATTTATCCGAAACAAATAAACGATTTATTCAGCGCAAAACCCGTCGTCGTTCACGGACGCTACACAAAAGCCGGAAGCGGCACGATAAAGCTCAAAGGTAAATCGTTCGGGCGCGAAATCGTTCGTGAAATCGCGGTTAATTTTCCCGAAAACGAGCCGCGCCACGACGTTCTCGCTACGATTTGGGCGCGAACGCGGATTGACGATTTGACCAAAAAAGATTATCAAAACACAAAACCCGAAATCCGCGAACAAATCACGAATCTCGGCATCGAATATCGTTTATTGACTCAATTTACATCGTTTGTCGCAGTCGAAGAACGAATCGTAACCGACGGCGGACAACCGCGAAAAATCGAAGTTCCGGTCGAATTGCCCCATGGCGTGAGCGGCTCAATGATTTCAAAACAAACAATAGATGGATTGCCGAGCAGCACGACTTTTTCAAGTTTGTTAAGCATAAAGCCTTCTTACACGGCAACAACAACAGTTAGCGTAAGTTCTGATTCAGCAGTTACGATTGACACTACAAGTTCTTCGATTTCAACCGTCATCAGACCGGAAGCGTTGGGCGGCGGTTTTCAAGTTGACGGCGCATCCGGCTCGGAAAATGTTTTCGTGATTGACGGACAGGAAACCACAAATTTCCGCACCGGAGCGATAAACGAAAAAAATTCCGTGCCTACAAGCGGCAAAGCGGCGAAATTGCCGAAACCCGCAATCTCAAAAAACCTGAAATGGGACGGCACTGACGGTTTAGTAAACGTGCAGGTAACAGTTGACGAAACCGGCAATGTTTTCGAGGCAAAAGCCATAAGTGGAAACGCTAGTTTGCGCGAATCAGCCGAGAAAGCGGCTCTCAAAACTAATTTCAAAATCAAACAGACGAAAGAAAATCCGGTTAAAATTGTCGGTGTGATTTCTTATAATTTCACGCTTGAAAACAACAAACCGCAAGTCAAAGTTTCATTAGGAAATTTCGCGGTCAAACTCTCACCCGCGCAAGAAAAACTTCGACAAATGCGACTGAAAACCGCCGATGCGATTTTCAAACTCATCGAGCGTTTGCAAAACAAGACGGCGGCAACCGCAGACGAATCGAAGTTTGTTTCCGCCGGAAAAGCTGAAGTCATCGTGCGTTTGAAAGACCTTAAACCAGAAACCGTTTCGCAGTTAAAAACTCTCGGTTTTGAAGTTTTGACCGAACTCCAATCAGCAAACGCTGTTGTCGGACGAATTGCGATTGAAAAGCTCGCGGCTTTAACCGAACTCGAAGCCGTTAGGTTTATTTCACCGCAAAATCGTTAAATCAAACGGCGGATAAAAATTTACCGAAGCGTGGAGCATTCGCCGCTTGCGCTTCGGTCTTTTATTGCTATAATTTCAAAAAACTTTCCCGTAAATTAAAACTATGAAAAAATCAATTTTTACAATCATTTTCATCTCGTTTTTGTCGTTTTCTGCCTTCGCCGATATTCGTTTGCCGGACACGCCGAAGCCGACGGCAACACCGAAGCCGCAGAAATCTATTGATTCAAATATCACTATTCGGCTCGACCAAAACGCGACGGAAGCGACGCTGATTATTCCGAAAGATCAAATCAAACAGCTTCGCGCCCAACTCGACGGACTCGACGACACAAACGAACCGATTTTGACATTTTCGCGGACGCAAACCATTGTCAGCGGTTTGTTTCTTAGTTTGGCAATCGTTTTCGGCGGCGTGTGGTTTTCGCGGCGCGGCAAAGCGAATAAAACCTTGGTCGCCGGCGCAGTTTTGTTTCTGTTCGGTTCGGCGGCGACAATCGTTTTTGCAAACATCGGTCCGCCGGTTGATTTGCGAACTATTTCCGGCAAATTATTTAACAAAGAAGTTTTCAGCGGTTGGAATCGCGCAAACGGCAAAATTAAGGTCAAAGTTGCAGACACCGGAAATACGATTGAACTAATTGTTCCAAACAAAGAAGAAACTAAGAAAACCGACGAATAAAACCAGATGGAAGCGATAGACAAAGCGAAAGTTGAAATAAGTTCGGCGCATATTTTTGCGGCGGGCTTTTTGACGTTTTCCGTTTTATTGGCAACTCTCATCGGCGCGTTTCCGCTTTGGGCTTCGATTGTTACGATTTTTCTTTTTGCGGGCGTGCATAATTGGTTTGAATTTCGCTATTTTGCGGCGCGAATGCCGGTTCGTTGGGGAAAACCGCGTCTGTTTTATGCGATCGGAATCGGCGGCGTAATTGTTCTGGCTTTTGCCTATTTGCTGATTTATTTCGGAAGTGGAAAT
>CALMEH010000813.1 GCA_937863115.1 uncultured Acidobacteriota bacterium | reverse complement strand
ACACGGCACACGCGACCGAAGCCGAAGCAATTGAAGAAACTAATAAAATGCTCGGCGTTTATGCGGATTTTGCGGAAAATTGGCTGGCTTTGCCGGTTATTCAAGGCGCAAAAACCGAAAGCGAAAGATTTGCGGGCGCAATTGATACGCTTTGCATCGAAGGTTTGATGCAAGACGGAAAAGCTCTTCAATGCGGAACTTCGCATTTTTTGGGGCAAAATTTTGCGAAAGGTTTTGACGTTCAATTTACCAATAAAGAAGGAAAACTCGAACATCCTTGGGCAACTTCGTGGGGTGTTTCGACTCGTTTGATGGGCGCGTTGATTATGGCGCATTCGGACGATAACGGTTTAGTTTTGCCGCCGAAACTTGCGCCGATTCAAGTTGTAATTATTCCGATTCATCGAAGCGAAGAAGATTTGGCGAAAATCACGGAAGCCGTTAATCCGATTTTTGAAGCCTTGAAAGCAAAAGGAATTTCGGTGAAATATGACGACGACGACAAACAGCGTTCCGGCTGGAAATTTGCCGAATACGAACTCAAAGGCGTTCCCGTGCGGCTCGGTTTGGGCATGCGGGATTTGGAAAATAACTTCATCGAAGTTGCGCGGCGCGATACTTTGACGAAAGAATCTTTACCAATCGAAGGCATCGCCGATTTTGTTGAAAATCTTTTGGACGAGATTCAAACCAATATTTACGATAAAGCCTTGAAATTCCGCGAAGAAAATACTTTTACGGTAGAAACTTGGGACGAATTCAAAGCGCAAATCGAAAAAGGCGGCTTCGTTCTCGCGCATTGGGACGGCACAGCCGAAACCGAAGAAAAAATCAAAACGGAAACTAAAGCAACGATTCGCTGTATTTCGTTTAATTCAATCGCCGAAATCGGAAAATGTGTCTATTCCGGCAACGAATCGGCGCGAAGAGTTTTGTTTGCAAAGGCTTATTGATAATTTTCTTTAAGAAAGCTTGGAGTGTTCTCAATAATATCTTTTTCCCATTCATCGGAAATCATTATTGGGTCGCTCCAAAATTCTTTGCTTTCCTGTTCTTCAAAACTGAAATAATAACCGAACTGAAATTTTCCTTGTTTTTTCAAAAACTCACGAGTATAAATATCAGCCATTATTTCAGTTGTAAAAGACTTCCCCGATTGTAATTTAAATTCTTTTAGTCCCGTCCCGCAGCGAAGTTCTTCTCTTTTCTTGCCGTTAAATTTAACGAAAGGCGAAATAGTTTTTTCAGAAAAACTCCAATATTTTGCAGACTTTGAATTGTAATTGGTTATCTCAAAAATTAGCGTTGGACGATTTTCAATTCTTCCGTAACCCTTGAAACGAATTTCAATTTTGCCATTTCCATTTGTCGGAATTATTACCTTCTGAATCGGTGTTTGAGACAACTCACAATCTTTATAAGTTATATTTACTGTTAAATTTAACCAAGAAATAACCAAGCCAATAGCAAAAGTAATCAAACCAACCAAAAGTTTCAGCCCGTATTTTTTCATAAATTATCTCCGCGATTTAAATTGAAGCTAATTTATGAACGAATAGTTAAAAACAATCTTGCAGATTTTTTTTCATAATTTTTAAATAACCTTTCAAAAATAATTGTTGTATTTCCGATTAAGAAAAATCTCGTAAATGAATTTTATTTGCAAGGTATTAATATTTGGAACGCAACTTGCTTCTATTGGTAATTGAGGATGAAATGTGAACGAAAACATTTCACAAAAATATTGAAACAGGAGAGCAATATTATGAATGATTTATTTAAAGGTTTGTTGGCAGGCGCGGCGGCTTGGAAATTCGGCGGCGGTTTGGTTTCGACTATTTTGATTTTCTTGCTTGTTTTTTGGCTTTTGGGAAAATGCTAAACTAATGGCACAAAAAAATTCGGCGTTAGCAGCTCCCACCGTTATCGCCGAATCTTTATTTTAAATTTTATTGGACAAATCCGTGATTTCTCAAAAAAATCTGACAATCATTCCAAATCGTTTTTGAAACGTCTTCGTCTTGTTTATAACTTATCGCCGTTGTTTCATTGTAAAATTCCTCACTCGCGCCTTCATCAATCAAATCCGTTGCCGGAACATTGTTCGGTCTTTGCCAAGGGGTGCCGCCCATTCCGCCGTGTGTGCACATATAAATAAACGGACCTTCATATTTTGTCGGCATACAATATTTCATTGCATCATTGCCAAAACCGTGGCGCGATTTTGCTTTAGGATTGC
>CALMEH010000812.1 GCA_937863115.1 uncultured Acidobacteriota bacterium | reverse complement strand
ATCGCGGTGGCGGCGGAAATCGTGGTGGCGGCGGCGGTTCGCGCTGGTAAAAATCGTTCGCTTTATTAAAAGCGGTTTTTTTGAAAGTGTCTCCCGATAATGTTTATCCGGAGACACTATTTATTTTAGGCAACAATTAAAAGTGAGAGGTGCAAATGAAAGAAGAAATGATTGAAGTAGCCGGAGTTGTTTTAGATAAACAGCGCGATGCTTGTTTCAAGGTGCAGGTCAATAACACCGAGCATATCGTGATGGCGCAAATTTCAGGCAGAATGAGAAGAAATCGAATTCGGATTTTAATCGGCGACCGCGTTGATGTTGAAATGTCGCCATATGATTTATCAAAAGGAAGAATCACTTATCGACACAAATAATAATTCGCCCTTTTGAATAAGTTAAATTATTTGAAAGGAAGGCTTTAGCCGTAAAACTGTGCAAAAATCTCACTGCTAAAGCCTCAATTCCGAGCTTTTATTTTAACGTAACTTTTCGCGGCGCAAACAATTTATCGTCAATCTCGACGTTGTGTTTGACCGATTTAACGACCGTTATAATATCGCCCATTCCCATATTTGTGCTGATCATTTTGAACGCCAATTTTATGCCGTCAACGTCGCGGTAATCCGAAAAAGTTATCGAATATGGAATCGCTTGATCGCTCGTGCTGGAAGAGATAATGCCGCGCCGTTTCATCAACAAAAATGTTTTTGTTGAATATAATTCCGTAACCTTTGAGCCTTTTTCGGGAGTAAATTCAACCACAAAACATTCTTCATCGCCACATTTTTCCGTGCCGATTATTTGGATGGTTTTGTAGTTTGTTTTCCAATTCAAGAGCGCAAGCATATCCGAACCCAAACGCATATCTTCCAATTTTTTACCCGAATATTTTTCAACCGGCGCAAATGTATAAATTTCCTCGCCGCCTGTGCCATCAAAAAATTCAAAACCTTTCGCAATCGTTTTGCCGATTGCCGTAAATGTCGTTTCGGTTGCAGTTTTGTTCGGCATTTTCGAGTAAATTGTTGTCGTTCCCTTCACGCCTTGGTGGATCATATCAACATCTCCAACAATTACACGCGACGTAATTTTTCGCCAATTCGCTTCGCCGCCCACCGCTTCGATTGATTTTGCCATCAATTCGTCAACCGTAATTTTCGGTTTATTCTCAGCATTTTCAACTGCCTTTTTAAATTCAAATTCGCCCTCCGGCTGAACGATGGTAATGCCTTCGACTTTACCCGCAGCATCGCGTTTGACCTTTAGGTAATATTCCGCAGGCAAAGGCGAGAGGTTGAATTGGTCTTTCGATTTTTCGGTCAACGAATAAGGTTGTTGATCTGCAATATTGAATGTAATTTTGCCATCTGCTTCGGCTTTGATTTCAACTGATCCGTTACCGGACGGTATTAAATATTTTCCGACAAGTTCTTTTGCCGGATTATCTGAAGTTTTCGTTTCCGCGCCAACCTTTGTTAAGGTGAAATTGCCTTGCGGTTGTTCGAGATAGATTTCCGTCGCATCGCCTTGTGCAGGTTTGAACTTCATAAAAAAGCCGTCGGGCGCACCTTCGAGTTTGAAATATCTTTCGCCGACTCTTTTCAAAACATAAACCGACTGTCCCGGCACAATCGCCACTAAATTTCCCTCCTGAATTTTGATTTCAATATCAAGATTTGCTTCTTTAAGATTGTATTTGCCAACCATTCGCTCCATCGTTTTTTGCGAAAGTTGGACATTTTCATCAACTTTGTTTGGATTTTCCAAAAGATTTTCCCAAACAATCGACATTAATTCACCGCCCAGAGGCGAGCCGGAAACATTCGTGAGCATCACAAAACCAATATTTTTTTCGGGAATCATCGCCACCATTGCGTTAAATCCGTCAATATTTCCGCCGTGTTGAACGACTTTCATTCCGTTCCATTCTTGCAAAAACCAGCCCAAACCGTAGCTGATTTTGCCGTTCGGCGTAATTTTGTTTTGAACCTTCGTCCATTCGTCGTAACCTTTCGCGCTTAAAAGACTTTTGCCGTTGATTGCGCCTTTATCCAAAACGAATTGAATCCATTTTGTCATATCGTTTGCGCTCGAATTTATCGAACCGGCAGGTGCAACTTCGTCAATATCGCGGAACGGCAAACGGCGCGTTTCTTTCGTGTCGAAATTATATTCGTAGCCAAATGAAAAATCTTTCGCCTTCTGCATTTGCTTCAAATCCATTGATGAATTCGACATTCCGAGCGGCGCAAAAATTCGGTTCGGGACAATTTTTCCCCAAGGTTTTTTTTGACCCGTTCCCGTACCTTCGCCCGCCGCGGCAAACATTATGTTGTTGTAGAAAAATTTCTCGCGCAATTTCGCCATCGGTTGCGCTTCGCCGACAACTTGAATCAATTCTTGCCGATTTAATTGTCCGGTAATCATTGCCAAATCTGTGCGATTTAAACCCGAAGTATGCGCCATCAAATCGCGCACCGTCATATTTTTATCCGTGTCCGCATCCTTCATTTTGAAATACGGTAGATATTTTTTTGGCGAATCATCCAAAGAAAGTTTGCCTTCATCTTGTGACATCAAAATCGAAAGTGCAGTAAATGCTTTCGTTGCCGAACCAATCGCAAATTGTGTGTCGGCGGTTGCGGGAATTTTCTTTTCAAAATCTTTGTAGCCCAAACCTTTTGAATAGATAACTTTTCCGTCTTTGACAATCGCCAAAGACATTCCCGGAATACCGAGTTCTTTGCGTCGTGCTTCGACTTTTTCCTCAATCGTTTGCAGAGATTTCTGCAAACCGGAAGAAACTTGCGTCTGCGTTGAAGTCTGCGCGTAGCCAATTTGCGGCAAAGAAACTGCAAACATTGAAAATGTCAAAACAAGCGAAAATATAGATTGTAAATAATTTTTCTTTATCATTATTGGAATTTGTTCGATAATTTTAAGATTAAAAACTCAAATTGAAATACGCCCAAATCGTAAGAAAAGTTTTGCAAAAAAGTTTTCCACTTGTGGAAAACTTTTTCTAAATAGATAATTTTTGCAAGTCAATTATGATTTCAGACAAATTTTCTAATACAAAATCAACTTCCGCTTCGGTGTTATATCTTCCCAGCGAAAAACGAATTGCGCCCATTGCCGTTGAATACGGAATGTTCATTGCTTGCATTACAGGCGAAGCGGTGTGTGTTTCCGAATTACAGGCTGAACCTGTGGAAACGCAGATTTCCAAATCGTTCAAACGCGCCAAAATAGCTTCGCCGTTGATATTTGGGAATGCGATGTTTGATGTGTTCGGCAAACGAAATTTTCTGTCGGTTGTGCCGTTAAGTGTTGTGTTTGGAATATTTTGGAGAATGAAATCTTCGAGTTTATTGCGGAGATTATAGATTCGATTCGGTGAAGTTAAATCACCCGCTACCGCAGGTAGTTCTGACAAGATTTCCGCCGCTTTTCCTAGTCCGACAATTTGATGAACGGCTTCGGTTCCGGCGCGGCGTGATTTTTCTTGTCCGCCGCCGATAAAAAACGGCAGTAATTTAATGTTTTCGCGGACGTAAAGTGCGCCGATTCCTTTGGGCGCGTGGAATTTATGACCGGAAAGCGAAAGCAAATCAATCTGTGTTTCTTTCAAATTTATCGGAATTTTGCCGACGGCATTTACCGCGTCCGTGTGAAAAATCGCGTCGGAATTTGCTTTGACGATTTCGGCAATTTCTATAATAGGAAACAAAATTCCCGTCTCGTTGTTTGCCGTCATTACGGAAACAATCACCGTATCTTCCCGCAGAGATTTTTTTAGCTCATCCAAATCCAAAAAGCCCTGTTCATCAACTTCGAGCCACGTTACTTTGTAATTACATTGTAATTCCTCGCACAATTTTCGCACGGCTTCGTGTTCGACGCGAGTTGTAATAATATGTTTTTTATGCGGATTTGCTTCGAGCGTTCCGCGAATTGCCCAATTATCGCTTTCCGTTCCACCCGACGTAAAAATTATTTCATTTGAATGATTTGCGCCAATGAACGAAGCAACCTTTTCGCGTGATTTTTCAACTATATCTCTGACTTCGCACCCAAAAGTGTGTGCTGACGAAGGATTTCCGTAAAACTCCTGCAAAACCGGCTTCATTGCCTCAAAAACTTCCGGCGCAATTTGTGTTGTAGCATTATTGTCGAAATAAATCATAAATGGTTCTTTTTTAGTTGATAGTTAATAGTTGTTAATTGATAATGTCATAGACAAGTTGCTTCAAACAACTGTCAACAAACAACGAACAAATATTAAAAACTGTGAGCGCAATTCTTAAAATAACGGAAGCGAGCGGGAAGACTTGGGAAATAAGTCTTTTACCCACAATGAGTTACTCAATCGGCAGAGCGAAGGAAAACGACATCGTTCTCAATGACCGACGCGTTTCGCGCCGTCACGCGCAAATTGTCGAGGAAGACGGAAAATTCAAAATGATTGACGGTTTCTTCACCGCCAACGGTGAATTAACCAGAAGCGTCAATCGCGTTTTCGTCAACGGTCAGCCGTCACTTGAAAAAATTTTGGAGCAAGACGATAAAATCGTTATCGGCGAAAGCACACTGGAATTTCATCGCCTCGGTCAGACGCTTTCAAAAATATCTTCGGCAAAAAATGAAATTCCGTTTGTTGAACCGTCAAAACCGCTCAATTTCGACGATCAACCCCTCGGGCACACACAACTTCAAATTTCGGCAAACGAAATTATCGGCGTGCGCTCGAAAACTTCGATTGAAGCCAGTTACGTTACGCCCGAAGAAATAAAAATCTTGCGCCGCAAAGCGCAAATTTTAGACTTGCTTTATGAAATGAGCAAAACGCTTGGCACGGTTTTTGACTTAAAAGAAATTTTTGTAAAGGCGACCGACCTGATTTTTCGCGGAACGCCAGCCGAAAGAGTCGTCGCATTGATAGCAGATGAAACGACGGACGGCAAAATTTTGGATTACAGCCTGTATCCGATTGCGATTAAGGCACGCGACGAAAATTTGGAGAAATTAACCGAAAAATTGACGATTTCGCGCACGATAACGCAAAAAGTAATGCACGATAAAGTCGCACTTTTGTCGCAAGATGCGCGAACCGATGAACAATTTCGCGGTGCGGAATCAATCGTTTCGCAAGGCGTTCGCTCAACTATTTGCGCTCCTTTATTAACCGAATCGAATGTTCACGGCGTAATTTATGCGGACAGATTCGATCCGTTTTCGACATTCAGCGCGGAAGATTTGGAACTTATCAGTGCAGTCGCGGCGCAGACAGCCGTAACTGTTGAAACCGTCAAAGCACACAATCGTCTGGCGCGTGAAGAAGTCGCACGGGCAAATTACAGCCGTTTTATGCCCGAATACGTCGTCAAACAGATGCTGGAAAATCCAGATTCGTTCAAATTGGGCGGCATAAATCAGACGATTACCGTGCTTTTTGCCGACATTCGCGGTTTTACATCTCTTTCGGAAAAGGCGAACCCCGAAAAAGTCGTCGGACTTTTGAATAAATATTTTACGGCAATGAGCGAAATAATTTTCGCGCACGGCGGAACGCTCGACAAATATATCGGCGACGGGTTGATGGCACTTTTCGGTGCGCCGACGGCTTCGCCCGAAGATGCAATGAATGCGCTGAAAACGGCGGTTGCAATGCAGCAGCGGATTGTAACGCTCAATTCGGAACTCGAAGCCGAAGGCTACAACCGCATTCAAACCGGGATCGGTCTGCATACGGGCGTGGCGACCGTCGGCTACGTCGGCTCTGAGCAGAGAAGCGAATATACGGCAATCGGCGACACGGTAAATCTTGCCGCACGGCTCGAATCAAATGCGCGCGGCGGACAAATTTTAGTGAGCGATGCCACGGCTTCGGCTTCGGGAGGTGCGTTTTCTTTTACGATGCACGAACCTCTAACCGTAAAAAATCGCTTGCAACCTGTATCCTTATTTGAGGTAAAATGGAATTGAGAGGTAGTTTCTCGTTTCTAGTTTTTGGTTTCTATTTTATTAGACCGGAAATCAATTGTTTTTATGATTAAATCGCTGAAAAAATTTGTTACCGACTCAATGGCGATTGATTTGGGAACGGCAAACACGATAATCGCCGTCAAAGGGCGTGATATTGTTTTGGACGAACCCTCAGTCGTCGCCGTTAATGAAAATACGCGCGAAATTGTTGCCTATGGCGTGGAAGCCGATGATATGCGTGGACGCGAGGCGCGTGATGTCGTTGTTGTTGCGCCTTTGAGCGGAGGTGTTGTTGCGGATTTCGAACGCACAAAGAAAATGCTCAATCATTTCGTCAAGAAAGCGAAGTCAGGCGGTTCGCAGGTTTCGCTACAAGCCGTTTTGAGTATGCTCGGCGACGTAACGCACGTCGAACAACGCGCACTTTTGCACGCAGCGGAAGAATCACACATCGGCAAAGTTTATATGATGGAAGAGGGCTTGGCGGCAGCATTCGGCGCAGGCGTAACTGCCAATGATAAAAGAGCTTCCGCCGTTATAGACATCGGCGCAGGCACAACGAATATTGCCGTTATCGCCAAAGGAACTGTTGTCCAATCGCATTCGGAACGCATCGGAGGCGCGGAAATTAATGCGGCTTTGATAACACATTTTCGGCGGCATCGCGGCATTCAAATCGGCGAAGAAACCACCGAACGGCTGAAAAGAGAATTCGTTTCGACATTTTTGCCCGACGACATTTCCAAAACGACTCTGGTTCGCGGGCGCGATTTGCAAACCGGAAAACCGGCGGCAGTCGAAGTTACGACAGGCGAACTTTATCCGGTTGTCGAAGCCATCACGCGCCGCGTCGCACAAATTATCAGCGACACTCTGACCGAGCTTCGCCCCGAAGTTTCGGCGGATATTTACGACCGCGGCGTGATCTTAACCGGCGGCGGCGCATTGCTCAACGGAATGGACCAATACATCCGTAATTTCGTAAATCTTTCGGTGATTATTTCGGACGAACCACGCTATGCAACCGTTCGTGGGCTGCTGAAAATGTTCGATGAACCCGAACTTCTCGAAAAAGTTTCGCGCAACGAACTTGGCATTCTGCAAAACGCCGAAATTCCGTTTGAAGCATAAAAATCATTTCACAAATTTAAAAACGTCACACTTTTACGTTCCCGAAACGAGTGGCGTTTTTGTTTCGATGAAAAAATAAATTATAGACTAACTATCCTCATTTATATTAAACTAACTGAAGTGCAGCCAGATTTTGCACACATTCCTAACTTTTCCACTGACGATATTCCTGCAAAACACGTCTCAAATATATGGATTCGAAAGTCGGTCTAATCATCCAATTTACAGGCATTTTTTTCATTGCTATAATGTCTCTTTTTTTGCGCCGTTCGCTAAAAACCGTCGCGTCCGGCTATTGGGCATTTGCGTGGTCGAGCCTTTGTGTTGCACTTTTTACTTTGAGTTTTGCATTTAATTATCCTTTATTTTTAAAACCTCTGCTGGCAATTTATTTTTTCGCCGAATACGTTTTCGGGTTGATGCTGATTTTCGGTTGCCGCAGTTTTTCCGGAAATTTCAAATTCACTGTAAGCCACAAACTTCTTGTCGTGCCATTTGCGCTAATTGCCGTCGGTTTAGCGTTTTGGACGACAGATTTCAATTTTGTTTTTAATATTCACGCCTTTCTGCTCGGCGCGTTTTTTATCACCGCGTTTTTTGCGCTAAGAGATTCGCGGATTAAGACTTTCGGCTGGCGCGTAATGTGCGTTGCGCTCATTTTGCTCGGCTTGGATTTCTTTCATTACACGGCTGTTTTTACTCTGCTTAAAATTTATCCGAACTTTCTGCCGGAACAAAATTATCTCACCTTCGAGCCGATTTTCGATCTCGTTTTGGAAGTATTGCTGGGCTTCGGAATGATTATTATCTTGCTCGAACAAGTGCTTCAAGAAGCAAATATACTCAACAGAAAACTCGAAGAGGCGCACAGCAAACTCGAACAAATCGCGCATATTGACCCGCTCACAGCGGCTTTTAACCGCCACGCTTTTTACGGATTTTTAAACAAACGCGGCGCGGAAGAAGGCACGATTTCGGGTTGCGTTGGCTTTTTCGATATTGACGATTTGAAACCGATAAACGACCGTTTCGGGCATAACGCCGGAGATATGGCGATTCGTGCTGTGGTTGGCGCAATTCGCAATTTGATGCGGGCGGAAGATTTGATTTATCGCTGGGGCGGCGATGAATTTTTTGTGATTATGGTAAGTATGAATGCGGAAATGGCTACACAAAGAATGCACACGCTTGAACGAATGTTGACCGACATTCACATCGAAAATATTGCTTCGCCCGTTACGATTCGCGTTTCTTACGGCTTCAAAGATTTCACGGACACAACCAATTTAGAACAAGCTGTAAAATCTGCCGATGAAGAAATGTATTGCCGCAAACAAGAACGTAAACAAAAAAGAAAACTCGTGCCAAAAGAAAATAATCTTTCAAACGATAACATCATCGTTTCGGTCGAAAGATAAAATTATTTCACAAATTCAAACTCGCCAAACTTTTCGGGAACGTGAAAGTTTGGCGAGTTTGTTTCCGTCGGCGACCACGCCAAATATCCGCGAGTTTCGCCAATTCCGACGCATCGAAAAATATTTCCCAGCCAAACATCGTCCGCTTTCGGAGTTTTACCAAACGCTTTCCATTCGATTTTCATCGCCATTGTAATTTTATCTTTTTCAATTTTCGCGGCTGATTGCATTCCCGATTGATATTCAAAATCGGTAATTCGCTCGTCAGTTTTTTGAAAAATCTCCAAATCAATCCATTCACCGTTCGGCGCAATTTCAAACTCGAAATATCTTCGCGGCTCATTTTTATCGGGCGCAACAAAAATCTCACAAACATCTCTGTTCCAAAGTCCGCGCGTTTTCGTCAACAAATTCGGCGTTTCGCTGACAATCAAAGGCTCGTGTTGATTCGCTTCAAAGCGCACATAAAACGCAGTTTCAGACCACAAAAGTTTTGCTTTAAAGTGTCGTCCGACAGGCGCATTTTCGCCCGACCAATATTTTTCGATTGAAATTTCTGCGGCTTTTTTCCAAGATTTATGGTCAAAGCCGCTAACAGAAAAATCGTCTTCGATATGGTTGATTTTGCCTTGCATTTAACTTATTTATTCGTATTAAAAACCGTCTTAAACGCCATTTTTGCGAGTTTCCAAGTTCTGTCCAAATCAATTTTGCCGTCGGGCGTGTCGCGTCCTAATAGCTTATCGGTCAATAGTTTACGCAAATCTTTGCCTTCGCGTTTGAGCATAAATTCTTTGGCGTAAGGTTTGGCAGTTTCAAAGAAATTGAATTCGGGGTCAGTGATAATTCCGATGCCTTCGAGCGTCATCAACGCACGCATAATGTATGTAAAATTCGACGGCAGACGAAACGGATAATCATACATCACGTCCGCCAAATCGTAAGTTAATTCTTTAAATTTAACGTCTTTGAGTTTCAAATCGAGATGAAGCGCAAACATTTTTACGACGACTTCTTTGATTTTTGTTTCGTCCGCGCCGGGTTTTAAGAATTCCAAATCAATCAAATCTTGCGCGATCGCTTCGGGTTCTTTGGCAACGACGTGGAAAAATGCGTCGATCATTTTAGCCTGTAATTTCGGCGTGATTCTGCCGACCATTCCGAAATCGAAAAATGCTAATCTTCCGTCGGGATCGGCGTGGAAAAATCCGTCTTCCAAAAGTTGTTTGAGATAGGTTTTTATCAGCAAACGATTAACTTTTTCGGGCGAAACGCCGCGTGATTTCAATTCTTCGAGCGCGGTAACTTTCGTGCCGTGAATGAATTCCATCGTCATCACTTTTGAAGTCGTCGCGTGCCAATAGATTTTCGGAACGTGAATATTTGTCCAATCTTTAAAACTTTCCGAAAACCGCTCGGCATTTTTGCCTTCGGACGAATAATCCATTTCTTCGTGAATCGTTTCGTCAAATTCGCGCAACATTCCCGCCCAATCCGCGTTTTCGTTCAAGCTCGGAAATCTTTCCGCAAATTTCGCAACTTTTCGCAAAATTTCGATGTCGCCTTTGATAATTCCGGCTAAGTTAGGACGCTGAACTTTAACCGCAACTTCTTCACCCGTAAAGAGTTTGGCGCGATAAACTTGTCCCAAACTCGCGGCGGCAACGGGTTCAATGTCGAATTCCTGATAAATTTCGGAAATCTTTTTGCCGAGTTCTTTTTCGATTCGCGCAAACGCAATCGCATTCGGAAAAGATGGAACATTGTCTTGCAATTCGCCCAAAGCCTTGACAAACGGCAACGGCAAAAGATCGGCGCGAGTTCCCATCGATTGCCCGATTTTAATAAACGTCGGACCTAATTCGATAAGATTTTCTTTCAGCCAAACGGCTTGTTTTTCTTGATTGAGTTCTTTATTTTTTTCTGCGCCGATAAACCACCAACGCAAAAATAAGATAAATTGATGAAAAAACCAGAGATTTATTTTGTAAAATTTCTCACCCAAAACCGCCAACCAAGTCAAACGCCGCGCCGCTTCCAAACGCACTTCCGCCTGTTTCAAATGTTGCGCGTGGTGCATTTCATATTGATCGAGATAAAGATAAAGCGCGAGTTTGCCGATAACGCCGGAAACCTTAAAAAGCCGCATATAACCGCGAAAACCTTCGTAGTTTTTCTCGACTTCGGTTTCTTTTTCGATAAGAAATTTTTCTTCGGCAATTAATTCTTCATTAGAAATCTGCTTAGAAATCGGCACTTTTTTCGTCGGCACAAGCGCAGACGCACCGTTTTCGTTAATCGTTTGCTCTTTAACCATCAAACCTTGCGTATTTTCGTTCATCAATAAATCCTTCGGCATATCTACCATTAGAATCACAGAAAACGATTCTGTTTGCAAAAAAGTTCACAAACTCTTTACGGCAAAATCTCAAACGATTCGCAAGGTTGTGGTTTGAAGATTCCGAAATGTCGGCGGTCAACGGTTAGAATTTTTGTGATATTTAATCTTTCGGCGATTGCGGCGATGCAAGCGTCAACAAAATCAATGTTTGCATCGTTATATTTACGGAGAATTTCGGCGGCGCGTTTGTAATCTTCGGCAGTTGGCGTTTCAAAAAGTAGATTCATTTCGGGCAAATCTTCTAAAAATGTTGCCAACGCTTTAACGCCTAAATCACGCTGAACTAAGTAAGCAGTTTCAGTAATTGCCGGAACAGGAAACATTATTTCCTCATAAATCGAGGAAAGTGTTTTGACTGTTGCATCGTGAAACTTTTCTTTATGATTTAAGGTCGAATAAAGAAAACCTGTGTCGAGCAAATAAGCCATTATTTTTCTCTATCTGTCGTAAAACCTGCTACCGAATCAACTTCATCAAGCAAAATTTGCTTATAATTTTCCGATGTTTTGCCATCGCCGCCGTAAAACATTCCCGCAAATTTCAGCAAATTATGTTTGCGTTCACGTTTTTCGCCATTGGTTACAGCAAATTTTTCTTCAACAAATTCACCGACTAATTCGGCAACATCTTTGCCGTTTTCATCGGCTTTGTGTTGAATTATTTCCGCTGTTTTTTCTGAAACTGTAATTGTAATTTCCATAAAAATCACCTCACGTTAAATCTAGCATATTCTTTACGCCGATTCGAGAAAAATAGTTTAGCGTGTGTTGTGTATCGCGTTCGATTTGTGCTTTTAATTCGTTGATTCCGTTGAATTTACGTTCATCGCGGATGCGGTGCAGGAAACGAACGCGCAAAACGTCGCCGTAGAGATCGCCGTCGAAATCGAAGATATAACTTTCGATCGAAGGTGCGCTTTCGTCTTCAAAAGTCGGACGCACACCGACGTTTGTGATGCTTTTGCGCCAAACGTCGTTGATTAAAACTGCCGTTGCATAAACGCCGTATTTCGGAATCACGCGGTTGTGCGGTTTTAAATTGGCGGTCGGGAAACCAATTGTGCGTCCGCGCTCGAAACCGTGAATTATCTGACCTTCAACTCCGTAAGGTCGCCCAAGCATTCGACGCGCCAGATTTACTTTTCCGTCGGCAAGAAGTCGTCGAATTTTTGATGATGAAATCCGCGTGCCGCGAAGCTGAACTTCGGCAACTTCGTCGGCGAAAAATCCGAGTTTTTTGCTCATTTCGTTCAGCAATTCGATATTTCCGCCGCGATTTTTGCCGAAAAAGAAACCGCGTCCGAGATAAACTTCACGGGCTTGCAAGCGTTCATAAACGATGTCGTGCAGAAAAGTTTCGGCATCTGTTTCGGCAAATTCTTTGTTGAACGGAATAACGATCGCTTGCTTGATGCCGAGAAATTCAAAATTCGCCAAACGCTGATCCAAAGTTTGCAGCAAAGGCGGCGCGTTTTCGGGATGCAAAACGGCTCGCGGATGCGGATCGAAAGTAATCACCGTCGGCACTAATTCATTCGCCTTCGCACGTTCGACAACAGTTTGCATAATCCGCTGATGCCCAAGATGCAAACCATCAAAAACGCCGAGCGTCAAAACCGTTCCGCGCAAAATTCCTGCATTATCCGTTCCGTGAAAAATTTTCATTCTAAAATTTATTTATAATTCAACCCAATACTGCGAAATCAGTTTGCCCGGCGGTTCGTAAAGCATTAGATCGTTCATTTTTCAAATTTTGAAATCTATAAATTACTATAATTCAAACCGTTTGCAATAATTTCCTCAAAAATATTTTTTGATTTGCAATTTTTTTCCTGAGGAATACTACCGTAGATTTTTTTATCAGCTATTTGTCCGCGAAACGAATGGCACATATAACAAAAAGCAAGTTCAATGATTTGATTATCATAAATTGCTCTGATTCCGTGATGAGGAATCCAACATCTTGCAATCTGCCCACCTTTTTTAATATCTCTAAGAATTGCTGAAACTAAATTTTTCTTGATGGCATCATCAATATTTTTATTAATTTGGTTTGCTTGAAATTCGATATATTCACTTTTGAAACCGAATCTCTTATTTCGTAAATTAGGATTAAAAACCCAAACTTCAAAACTTTCCGCATTCTCTAATAATTCCGCGAAATTATCTGGAATGGCTTTTAGATAACTCATTACTTAATCCTCCACAACCAATTCATCAAAAGCAAACTGCACATTATCGGGCAGCAATTTTGAATCGCGTTCGTGCAAAATGTCGTGATTTAAGTGCGTTAGAAGTGCTTTTTTCGGTTTTAAATCTTCGATAATCGCTAATGCTTCTTCCAAACAAAGATGCGTCGAATGCGGTTTGATGCGGACGCAATCGAGAACCAGAACTTCCAAATCGCGCAAGCCTTCCAATGAATCCGCAGGAATCGTTTTTAAATCCGTGGCGTAGGCAAAATCGTTGAAACGGTAAGCGATAACGGGCAGCTTGCCGTGAATGACTTCGAACGGCGTGATTTCGATTTCGTTGCCGATCATAAACGGCGCGTTATGAACGACGGTGTGCGGCACGAGTTGCGGAAGTCCGCCGCCGAAATGTGTCGGTTGAAAAATGTATTGGAAAATGCGCTTTAAATCTTTCCACGCGATTTCATTGGCAAAAATCGGCATTGCGCCGTGCCGGAAATTGAGCGGACGAATATCGTCAAGTCCGAAAACGTGATCAACGTGGCAATGCGTAATTAAAACCGCATCGAGAAAATTTATTTTTGCGCGTAAGGCTTGCTGACGAAAATCTATCGTAGTATCAACAAGGATTCTTTTTCCGCCCTGTTGGATCAAAATCGAAACGCGCAATCTTTTATCACGCGAATCATTTGAAAGACAAGTTTCGCAGCTGCAACCAATTGATGGAACGCCCGTTGAAGTTCCCGTTCCTAAAAAAGTAAGTTTCATTTTAAAGATTTAGCCACAGAGCGCACAGAGAGCATAGAGATAATTTTCTCGGTGAACTCTGTGTTCTCTGCGGCTAAAATTATTTCTTCCCAAGAATATCGTTCGCGGAAAATTTCTGCGCGGCTTGGGCTTTGAGTTTTTCTTCGGTCATTCGCACGAGTTGGACGTATTGCATTCGCAAATCGCTGAGTAATCCTTCGAGCAGGCGCGATTCTTGCGGGTGAAGATTGTTGCGCGTTTTTTCCGAAAGCATCGCCAAAACATCAAGCCAATATTTGCCGGTGTCCAAATCCAAACTGCGTTGCCCGGTCGCCGGATGCGGCATTGCGCCGAGAGCGGCGGCGGCGTTGGTTGCCAAAGTCGAGAGAAAATTGATAAAGCTCGCCGGATCTTCTGCGCCCGGAATTTCTTCGTCTTCTTCGATTTGCGGCGTGGTGTCAATTTCTTCCGTGACCGGAGCGTTTTCGTAAGTTTCAACAGTTTCGGCTGTCGGTTCAGAAACGAGCGTTTCCGCTTTCGGTTTTTCCGCTTCGAGTTCTACACCTTCGCGCACAGTTCCGTCAAAATTGAATTTTCTTCGGTCGGTTACTTTAATTTCGGGTTGTTCTTCTTCTTTTTCTACCATTGTTTTTTCAAAAAATTACTAAATTTTACTATTTTGATATTAGCATTTTGACGAAAAAGAATTCAAAATTGGATTTGTTAGTGGTTCGTTGTTAGTCGTTAGTTGCAAAGAATGATTTAACAACTAACGACTAACAACGAACCACTAACAAACAAATGTCAAAAAATTTCGATGAACTCATAAATGTTATGGCGCGGCTTCGTGCGCCGGGCGGTTGCCCTTGGGACCGAGAGCAAACTTATCAATCGCTGGCGCAATATCTTTTGGAAGAATGTTATGAAACGTTCGATGCAATTCAAGAAGCCGATGCAACGGGCGAAACGCATAATTTGCAAGAAGAATTAGGCGATGTGCTTTTGCAAGTCGTTTTTCATTCGACGATTGCCAAAGAAAAAGGCGATTTTACGATTGATGAAGTTGTTACGGGCGTTACGGAAAAGCTGATTTTACGGCATCCGCACGTTTTCGGCGAGAAAGAATTGGCGACCGCACAAGATGTTTTAAATAATTGGGACGACCTAAAAAAAGAACAGCGAAAGACTTCCGGCAAGATCGAAAAACCGAAAGATTCGATGCTCGATGACGTGCCTTTTACATTTCCTGCACTTTTAGAAGCGCAAAAATTGACAAAGAAGGCGGCAAAAGTTAAATTTGATTGGGAGCATATCGAAGAAATCTTCGATAAACTCGTCGAAGAAACCGAAGAATTGAAATCGGCAATCAAATCTGATGACAATATCGAAGAAGAAATCGGCGATTTGCTTTTTGTAATAATAAATTTGGCGCGGAAATTGGACGTTGATGCCGAAACCGCCCTAAAAAAAACTAACCGGAAATTTCGCAAAAGATTCAAGTTTATTGAGCAAAATTTACAAAAAAACGGACAAAGTTTTGATAACACAACGCTTGCCGAAATGGACGCTCTTTGGAACGAATCGAAAAATTCGTGAAAATTTAATAAAAATTAACAAAAAATCACGAGAAAATCTTTGACTTTCAACCTAAATACAGGTTAAAGTATGAATTAAATTTTTTGAGTGGGGGAAATAATGAAAATAAAAATGAGTGCAAATCGGCTTCGCAGTATCTTAGCCCTTTGTTTAATGCTAACGGTTTTGGTCGGGTCTTCATCAGTTGCTTTGGCAAAAGGTGGAAACTCATTTGCAGGCGAAATCGTCGTGAACGATAACAGTGATGTTACGCTCAACGGCGAGCGCGCTTTGAACGGACGCACGTTTTTCTCGTCCGGTGTAATCACCACGAAGGATTCTGCGGCAACGATTAAATTAGAAAAATTAGGCTACATCAATTTAAGCCCGAACTCGACTTTGTCGTTGAATTTCAGCGAAAAGAACATTTCGGGTGAATTGACTGCCGGAAACGTCCAAGTTTTCAATAACGACGGCGTAGCAGTAAATATCACGAAAATCGAAAACGGAAAATCAACTGCTGTTCCGTCGGCTCGTCAAAATGATGATGACGATGACGATGATGATGGTGCGTGGGTTCCCATTGCGATTTTCGCAGGTGTTGTCGGAACAGCAGTTATCCTCGTTCTTGCGAACAGAGGTGACGATGATGTTGCAAGCCCGACAAGATAGTAATTATTTTTAATCTTTTACTAAAAAATAAGCGCGAGTTTTTCCTCGTGCTTATTTTTTTTCGGAACGCGGACGGCTCGTCCGCGAGTGCTAAGAAAGTTATTTTACTTGCGGACGAACTGTCCGTGCTCCAACTTATTTCTTTTCGGTTTTGGCAAAATACCCTTTGCGGTGCGTAAGAATTACCTTTTGTTTGGCAAGTTCAGGATTCACAACTTGGATTTCAACGGTGCGAAACGAGCCGTCGCGTTTTTGGTTGGACGGTTCGTAAGCAATTAAAAATTGCGAACGCATTTCGATTTGAATCTGCGTAAAAGCATTACGGAGTTCGGCTTCGTCTTTTGGGAAAAAAGCGCGTCCGCCGGTGCGTTCGGAGATTTTATTAAGAACGCCTTTATCAACTCCACCATAAAAATTATCGCCGATGCCGATTGAATAAATTACGGCTTCGGATTTTAAGGACGATTGCACGGCTTCTTCAAGTTTTTTTTGTCCGTAGGTATTCACGCCGTCAGTCAAAAGAATAATGGCGCGGCGCGTTTTTTCCGGCGCGGGACCTAAAACTTCATCAGCCGTAATCCAAATCGCGTCCCAAATCGCAGTCGAACCTTGCGTTATTTGATTTTTGCCGGAAATCGGCGGAGTTCCGACGACAACGCCGCCGCCGATATAACCCGAAGGCGGAACAAACTCGATACGCTCGATAGCGCGACGAAGTTTTGTGATGTTGTTCGTCATTCCCTGTTCGAGCGTAGCATCGCCCGTAAAGGAAATTACGGCAACTTCGTCTTTTTCTTGTCTGATGACCGAATCAATAAATGAAATCGCCGCTGATTTTTCTTCGGGCAAAGTTCTCTCTTGCGATGCGCTCGTATCAATCAAAATCGCTAAACTAAGCGGTAAATCAACCTGCCGTCCGAAATAGACGATCTCCTGTGCTTGTCCGTTTTCTAAAATCCGCACATCTTCCTGTTTCAAATCGGTCATCAAACGCCGATTTTTGTCCTGCGCGGTAAAAAGTATATTAACGACTTCCGTGTCAACTTTAATTACTTCATCATCTTCTTCGGGAGTCGCCGTCGGGCTTGGTGTCGCGGTTGTTTGCTGTTGCGCTTTCGGAGCGTCAAAATTGAAAACCGCAACGCTCAAAAAAAGCGCAATACCTAAAAATATAAAAATCCTGTGTCTTAAATTCATTTTTACAACTCCCAAAGTTTTGAGTTCCAACGCGAAACGCACTTGGCAAACTGTTAGCGAACCGAAGCGGTTTTCTGTTCATTAAAATCCGAGTTACCCAGTAGAAAGCAATCGCACCGCTTCGCTGACGATTGCGCCATCCAAAGATGGAACTCAAAACTTTATTTCAAAGAATCTCTGACGGCGCGATAGCTTTTCTTAGTGCGAACATTGTATTTTTTCGCTTTTTCCTTATCAACCAAACGCACTTCGATTTTGCGTTCTCTGCCGTCGAGATTTTGATTTTCCGGGCGATAAGTAATCATATATTGCGATTGAAGTTCTTTACTAATTTTGGTGAATGCCCGTTCAAGCGCAATCATATCACCTGTAAAAAATGCTTCACCGCCGGGGGCTTCGCAAAGTTCGGTCAGATATTTATCGCCTTTGTCCTTAACCGTTCCGGCATCAACGCCCGGAACACTGCCAAGAGAGCCTTCCTTTGTAGAGATGCCGAAAATCGTCGCTGCGGTT
>CALMEH010000811.1 GCA_937863115.1 uncultured Acidobacteriota bacterium | reverse complement strand
GTTGCCGGAATAATTTTCTGAAAAAAATCACCTTCGACAATTTCTTTAAGCGAAAGAAGTTTCGCATTCAAAGAATTTTTGCCTTCAGGCAACTCTGTCATAAGTTTTCCGACCGGCGTTGTTTCAAAAGGTTGAAATTTATTGTAAATTCCGGCAACCCAACAACAAGGAAATACTAATCCTTCCGGACTGACATAAATCTTTTTTTATCTGGAAACCTTACACGAAATTTCCGTTTCGTTCAAATGATTAACAAAATCTTTCGGCTCAGACATTCCTTTTTCTATTTGAACGACTGCCGAATTGCGAAATTGTGCATTTGCCGGTTCTTCTAACAAATATTCCAAATTTCCTTTTCTATCAACAACCGGAGAATCTTTTATTTTAATGCCCACAGAAGGAGTCAAAAACCGATAAGTTTTTCTGACCAAAAACTCTTTAAAGCCGAGTTTGCGGCTTAATTCTTCGGCTTCTTCAATCTGATTTTCATTATGCCGAAAAACGATAAACTGCCACATTGCATAACCGCCGGCTTCGATAAAAGCAGTTGCCGCTTGCATTATCTTTTCCCAATTAGTGCCGCGCCGATAAATATGATTGGTGTTTTCTAAACCGTCTATTCCGAAACAGCAATAATCAACGGTTTTTGCTAATCGTTTCCACCATTCCGGCGTTCGTCCGCTGCCGTTCGTGTGAATTCCCAGTCTTATTTTTTGGTTACAAGAACGAAAATATTCAAAAACTTCGAGTGCGTCTTTGGCAACCATCGGATCGCCGTAATTTCCGCACATATAAATCAATTGAAGCTGTTCGACAAAATCCGGCGGAAAGATTTTTTTTATATCTCGGAGACTGAGTTCGGTTAAAGGAAGCTGCGGATTTACCTGTCCGCCGAAAAAATTTCTTGAACAAAGCGGACAAGCGGCATTACATAAAGACGTGATTTCCAAATGAACCCTTTTTATATCTTTGTAACTATACATCGTTATAATTTCGTTTTAGACAGATAATTTTGGAGATTTTCTATCCAAAGCTCCCGGCGGAACAAACTGAATATTAACCCGATTTTCAAACATATTTTTTAATTGTTCGAGACTTTCACCGATTTCCGGCTCGTTGTCAGGCGAAAGCGTTTCGATTTTTACCGTTAATATTCCGTCGGAAACGAAAGCCGCCCATTCGTTCCCGATGTCGGATTCGCCCAAAAGAATTTCGTCAACATCAACCGGAAAATAACCGGATTTTAAGAACGGTAATGTCGTTTTTTCCCGTCCGCGCATTTGAAAAACAGGTTTTCCGGTATCGAGCCATTTTATAAGTTTGAAACAGTCGCCAGTCCAATATCGCACCAGCGAAGCCGGACGCTCCCAAAGAGTCGTGATAACGGCAATTCCGGTTTCACCTTCTTCAACATTTCGATAGGTTAAAGGATTGATAATTTCAACAAAAACTTGATCGGCACACCATTCAAAGGCAGTTTCGTCTTCGGTTTCTTTAGCCAGCGGTCCGAATACTTCCGAAAGCCCGTAAAAGTTTTTCAGTTTTGCGCCCCAAAATTTCTCGATTCTTTTTTTTCTGGCTTTAGAAAGCACATCACCGCCGGAAAACAAAATACCTTCGCTTGAAAATCCCGATGCGTTGTTCATCAATCGAAATTCTCCGAGTCTCGAAAGCACCAACGGCAGACTAATCAGAAGTGTCGGCTGTAATTTGCCGATTAAATCAAAAATCCGCTCTACCGAATCAACTCCGGGAAAAACGGTGGCATAATTTAATTGTTTCAACTGATTATCCATATGATACCACATTCCCGGAAGTCCTGTCGGAGCAATAATTAAGGCTGTTCCGGGTGAATCGGTTTTCTCCGAATGAACTTTGCAGATTGTTTCTTTGGCAATTTCTTCATCTATTTTTGTCCACGGATAGATTACAGGTTCGCCCGTGCTGCCGCTTGAAGAAAACCAATGAAGTATCTCGGAATTTTCCGAAACATCGTAAAATCGTTTCCGCAAATCGGTTTTGTTCATAAAAGGAACTTCCTGCCACAAAGGAGAATCGAGACGTTCCCTAATCTCTGATAATTTTCGATTTTGCATAGATAAAATCTGCTGTTTAAGTAAAAAATACTTTATTTAACTGCCGAAAGAACGACTATATTTTCACCGGAAGAAGGCGTGTAATTTTCATTGAAACGGTAATTCGGGTGCAAGGCAACATCTTTAAAACCTGCTACTTTTGCCCAGTTTGCGATTCGATACGGATCTGTCTGAAAAAGATTGTGAACTTCTAAAAAATGTTCATTAGTCTCCAAATTAAAAGCGGAAACAACATAGAGATCGCTTGATTCTATTCCGCGACGGCGTAACCAAAACTTCCGAAAACCGTAATTATTTCTGACTTCACCGGCTAATTGTTCCGGCAAATTATCTGATTCGCGCAAATCCATAATAAAAACTCCGCCGGGTTTCAAATGCTCGTAGGCAAGCCGCAAAACCCGAACAATATCTTGCGGCTGTTCAAGATAGTGAATTGCGCCATACATACAAGTTACTGCGTCAAATTTTTCTTCCAGCGAAAAATCGCGGATGTCGGCTTGAATAAACTTTGCGGAAGGCACTTTGTTTCGGGCAATAGAAAGCATCTCGCGGCTACGATCAATTCCGACAAAATCGGTATTTCGTTCAGTAAAAAGTTTCCCGTGCGAACCCGTTCCGGCGCATAAATCGAGTATCGAAGGCTTAGTAATATGAGCCAAATGCGCCATCACGAAATCTACTTCTTTTTTGTAAAGCGGTTCTTTGTAATAAATATCATCATACTGTTCGGCATTTTTACCGTAGAGATTTCTGTCTTCAACCAAAAGTTTCGGATGATGATTTCCGTTTTGAGAATTTTTTATATTTCCTCCGACGGCGGCATCTTTTTCCATATTAACCGCCATCCACGAAAACATATCGTCAATGGAAAGCAACATATCTCCGGCACCGTCAACAAATGTTTGAACGTCTTCGCTTGTGTGAACAAACAAATCCGCTACTTCGAGTAATTCCGCACGATGTTCGGGATCCAATTCACAATGAGCATAAA
>CALMEH010000810.1 GCA_937863115.1 uncultured Acidobacteriota bacterium | reverse complement strand
TTTATATTTTCTAAACAAACTTCGTATGTCTGAAGCTTTAGATTCTGTATCGCGCACAGACATCGCTGCATCAATCAAAGGACGATCAGCTAAATCACTTAAAAATCTGATGGCATCAAACAGATTAGATTTACCAACAGCATTAACACCGGCAATACAGGTAAATGCTCCGAATCTTATAACTACGTTTGCTAAATTTTTAAATCCAGATACTTTTAATCTTGTAATCATATTTTTAACTTATTCAAAGTTACATAATCATTCTAGGTTTAAAAAGCAGGTTCTTCATAAATACCGTAAACATCTCTCAACGCTGTGCAGATTTCTTCGACGGTGGCGTAGGCTTTGACGGCTTCGATGGTTAGCGGCATTAGATTTACGTTGTCTTTTGCGCCGGATTTTAGTTTTTCGAGGACGTTTGAAACTGCGCCGTTGTCGCGGGTTGATTTTACTTTTTCTAATCTTTCCAATTGGTGATCGCGGACGGTTTCGTCAATTTGTAAAATATCGGTTTTGTGCATTTCGTGCGACATCGCATATTTGTTCACGCCGACGATGATTTGTTCTTTGCGTTCGACGGCTTTTTGATATTGATACGCCGATTCCTGAATTTCGCGTTGCGGAAATCCGGCTTCGACAGCTTCGACCATTCCGCCGAAACCGTCAATTTTGTCGAAATAATCGAAACAACCGTCAATCATTTTCTGCGTCAAACTTTCCAAATAATACGAACCACCGAGCGGATCAACCGTGTTCACGACTCCGGTTTCTTCGGCAATGATTTGTTGTGTGCGAAGCGCAATTAACGCCGCCGAATCGGTCGGAAGCGCGAGTGCTTCGTCGTAAGAATCGGTGTGCAAAGATTGCGTTCCGCCCAAAACTCCGGCGAGAGCTTGGATTGCGACACGCGCAATATTGTTCAAAGGTTGTTGCGAAGTCAAGGAAACTCCGGCAGTTTGCGTGTGAAAACGCATTTGCATCGTGCGCGGATTTTTTGCGCCGAATCTTTCGCGCATCGTTTTTGCCCAAACGACGCGAGCGGCGCGAAATTTGGCGATTTCCTCGAAAAAGTCGTTGTGTGCGTTAAAGAAAAACGAGATGCGCGGCACAAATTCGTCAACGTCCAAACCACGTTCGATGCCGTATTTGACATATTCAACGCCGTCGCGCAAAGTGAATGCGAGTTCTTGCAGAGCGGTCGCGCCGGCTTCGCGGATGTGATAACCGCTGACGGAAATCGGATTGTATTTCGGCAGATGTTTCGCGGAAAATTCAAAAGTGTCAATCACTAATTTCATCGCCGGTTTTATCGGATAAACCCATTCTTTTTGCGCGATATATTCCTTCAAAATATCGTTTTGCAAAGTTCCCGAAATCTTGTTGAAATCGCAACCTTGTTTCTCGGCAAGCGCGACATAAAACGCGAGAAAAATCCACGCGGGAGCGTTAATTGTTTGCGAAACCGTAACTTCTTCGAGATTGATTCCGTCAAACAAAACTTCAAAATCCGCGAAACTCGAAACCGCTACGCCGCATTTTCCGACTTCGCCTTCGCTCAAAGGCGAATCCGCGTCTAAGCCCATCAAAGCCGGCAAATCGTAAGCGGTTGAAAGTCCGGTTTGACCTTGCGCCATCAAATATTTGAAACGCTCGTTAGTTTTTTCGGGCGAAGAAAATCCGGCAAATTGGCGCATTGTCCAAAGTCGTCCGCGATAACCTGTCGGATGAATTCCGCGTTTGTATGGAAATTCGCCGGGAAAACCGATTTCGTCCAAATCTTCCGTATCAGATTCGGTGTAAAGCCGTTCGACAGGTTCGAGCGAAACGCCTTCAAACGATTTTTTGCGTTCCGCAGTTTTGTCCAAAACTTTCTGTAAAACTTCCGCTTCCCAACGCGCTTTTTTCTCTTGCGCTTCCGTGATTGCTTCTTTAACTTCTGCCATATTTTTATTGTGTAATTTGATGATTAAATTTATTTCTGATTTTAGTTTAAGGCTGAAAAAACC
>CALMEH010000809.1 GCA_937863115.1 uncultured Acidobacteriota bacterium | reverse complement strand
TTCATCAGGAAACCGCCGCCGAATATCTGCCCCGACTGCGCGAGGCGATTAAGCTGATTCGTAACGATTCACGCAAAAGACGAATTCCGATTGAATTTGTGGTCGCCCCTCTCAAACAAACTCCCGCTACTTCGGCAAACCGCCGTAAAATCGCCAATTCGCTTTGAAATCTTTCGATAATTTCTGCTTCGTCAAAATCGCTCGAACCATTTCGACGGGAATCGAGTTTTCCTTTAAAATCGCGTCGTGAAATTGTTTGTTCGTCATCTTTTTGCTATCAACTAAATCACGATGCAGATTGTAAAACTGCAAACCGCCCATCATATAAGCGATTTGGTAAAGCGCACCGTAATCGCCCGCAAACGAACGTCGGACTTCGGCAGTTGCATTATCGCGTTCGTGTCCGACGCGCTCGACCAAGAAATCAACTGCTTCTTGCGGCGACATTTTTTCGAGATGAAAACTCAAACTGAAAATGATTCTCGCGCAACGGTGCATCCGCCAAAAAAGTGCGCCGACTTTGTCTTCCGGCGTTTTGTTGAAATTCATATCCCAAAGCAAAAATTCCCAATACAAAGCCCAACCTTCAACCCAAAACGGCGTGTAAAAAATCTGCCGATACGGACGATAACGCTGCATCATAAACCGTTGCAAATGATGTCCGGGAATGAGTTCGTGATGTGTTACGGCGTGCGTAAAATGCGGATTATTGCCGCGCATTGACATCAATTTTTGCTCGTGCGTCATCGTGTCCGTCGGGTATGAAACGAGAATAGTTTCGCCGCCGAGAAAAAATGGTGAAACGAGCTGGCGCGTCGGCGACATCATTTCCATTCGCCAAGATTCACGCGCCACCGGCGGAATAGTTACGAGGTCGTTTTTCTCCAAAAATTCAATCGCTTCAAACGCTTGATTGCGAATCAATTCCGCCTGTTTTCCCGGTTCGACGTATTTGTTTTTGACGGCTTCCAGAGCCTTTTTCCAATCGTCGCCAAAACCCATTTCACGCGAGGCTTTTTTCA
>CALMEH010000808.1 GCA_937863115.1 uncultured Acidobacteriota bacterium | reverse complement strand
ATAACTCGCAAGGTCTGCGGACTGCTCACCGCATCAGCCGAAATCATTTCTTTGCCGCGTTCGATTTTTGCGCCGATGCCCGATTCGCAATCGAAATTTGAACCGCGCATCAAATCTTCGGCGCGATAAACCACCAAATCGTTCTCATCGGCAAAACGCGAATATTTTTTGGCTTGTTCGACGTAAAATCTTTCGCCGTTGGTATCAAAAAAACCTTCAATTTTCGCGCCGTCAATTGTCAGACGCACACGCGAATTTTCTTCGCCAGAAATTTTTCCTTTGTAGGTTTTAACGGCGGCTTTTTCCAAGGCTTGTGTGCCGTTCGTGCCGGTTTGTTCGGCAAAATAGCGCGAAGACCGCAAATCGTTGAGAGTTAAATCGAAATAAAAATTTTTCTCAGCCGTTTGTATCGAAAGTTTTTCAATTGTTTGATTGTTTGTAAAATTTACTTGATTCTGTTTAACTATATCGAATTTCCTAAAAGATTCGCGCAAATCGCTTTGCACATTTTGTGCAAAAATAAGCTGGGCGAAAAGCATTAAAAACACAAATGTAGCCACAAATACAAGTTTTAAGGGATGTTTGGACATTGAATACTCCGAAGTTTATTATTATTACAGGAAGTCTAAAGAATGTAAAACAAACTTTATCTAACTTTAAAACATTTTTAACAACAGGGGTTTTCCACAAAATTAAGCCGAATTTTATGATGTTTCCCATAAAACACAAATTTCTGAATGTTTAAGCAAATAACCGCGAAAATTTGGCGCAAATTGCCTTGGTATTTGCGGGCGAAAATTATTCGTTTCACACAAGCGAAATTTACCGTTTCGGTGGCGGCGGTGATTACGAACGCAGATGGCAAGATTTTATTGCTCGACCACGTTTATCGTCCGGCTTCGGGTTGGGGAATTCCGGGCGGCTTTGTGGATTTTGGCGAACAGCCCGAAGCGGCTCTGCGGCGCGAATTGCGTGAAGAAACCGAATTGGAACTCGAAAATGTGCGGCTTTTTCGCGCCCGAATTCTTAAAAAGCACGTTGAGTTTATTTTTGAAGCAAACGCAAACGGCGAAGCGAAAATATTGAGCCGCGAAATTTTACGCGCCGAATGGCTTGATTTTGAAGAAATGCCCGTAGAAATGTCGGGCATTCAAAAGGCTACAATTAAGGAAGTTTTGGGAAAATAGCAAAAATTAATTTGGCGAATTCAAAACTTGAAAATCTTATCGTATAATCTAAAACTTAAGTTATTAAGGAGAAACAAAAAAATGGTTGATTTAATTCCTTCGCAGGAAACGGTAATGGGAATTTTGGAAAAAACGCACGCGTATCGTCGCGGACATTTCATTTATCCGAGCGGAAAACACGCCTCGCATTATTTTCAAATGCCGCTTGCCTTTCGATATTATGACAACGCGCGGATTTTATCCGTCGGTTTGAGCCGTATGTTTCGTATGGAAAAGACGATTTCGAGCCGCCTGCCGAAAATTTCGGTGATTAGTCCGAGTCCGGGCGGCATTATGGTTGCGTTCGGCGTGCGCGAAGCTCTCGGTGCAGAGCAGATTTATTGGGCGGAAATGGAAGAAGGTAAGCGTCAATTTCGCCAATATATGAACGACGGCGAGGTTCATCCGGCAATTATCGTTGATGATATTTTGCGTTCCGGAC
>CALMEH010000807.1 GCA_937863115.1 uncultured Acidobacteriota bacterium | reverse complement strand
GTTCCGACAATCGGCGCAAGTCAAGGTTTCACAGCGATTCAAACTTACGTTTATGACTCATTAAATCGTCTGAAATCCGCAACCGAAAACATAAACGGCAGTCAAACTCCGAATTGGCAACAGACATATCAATACGACCGCTACGGAAACCGCAGATTTGACACGGCAAACACAAGCACACTTGACCCGAATTGCGCCGAAGCAGTTTGCAATCCACAAATTAGCACGACAAATAACCGCTTGATTGGCACGAGTTACGACACGGGCGGAAATACAACCACAGACGCAAGCGGGAGAACTTTCATTTACGACGCGGAAAACAAACAAACGAAAGTTCAAAACGGCGCAACCGTAATCGGCGAATATTTTTACGACGGCGACGGCAGACGCATCAAAAAGTCAGTTCCGAATACAGGTGAAATAACTATCTTTATTTACAATGCAAGTGGTAAAATGGTGGCGGAGTATTCAACGATTATTGAACCGCAAGCGACAGCAAAAATCAGCTATTTGACAAATGACCATTTACAAAGTCCGCGAATCATCACCGACCAAAACGGCGCAGTTGTTTCAAGACGGGATTTTATGCCATTTGGGGAGGAAATCCAAAGAACCAATTACAGCAATGACAGTCTCAGAGAGAAATTTGCGACTTATGAACGTGATGCTGAAACGGAGTTAGATTTTGCACAAGCAAGAGTGTATGAAAAAAATCACGGACGTTTTACTGCCGTTGATTCGGGACCTTTTGATCCACTAAACCCACAAGTAATGAATCGTTATTCCTATGCCGTAAATAATCCACTAAAGTATATTGACCCTGACGGTCGAAAAATTAAATTGACTGGTTCAGCTGCTGACATTGCTGCAATGAAGACATATTTAGAAAATATCTCAGGATATAAACTCGAAGTAGATAAAAAAGGGAATGTTAAAATTATTGGAACAAACGAATCAAAAACTGCTTCAAAAGATTTCGCAACCGAGTTAAAGACAATTATTGACCACAAAAAGGCCGCTACTTTTAATGTAGTTTCTGAAGTAGAGGCGATTCTTGTTGACGACGGCTTGGATGCTTCAGATAAAAATCGTCCTCAAAACATAGATATTAATGACATCAACCAAATAAACGATCAAGCACCAGAACTAGGAGCGGCATTAACTATTCATGCTTTACGCGAAGGTTTGGAACTTGCCAAAGGTAATAAATATAATGCGGTAGTTCAGATGCTTCCAAATGGTAATACTAGAGAAGAATCGCCATCAGGTCATGATATTGCTCTTGAGGCTGAAAATCGAGTTATGTCTGGGATTTCTGGGACTACGGAGCAAAGAGGAAGAGATGCTGTCGAAATTAATAAAGTAGCATCTTATAAATTCAAATATACAAATGTAACTTACACAGTTACATTAGTTTTTCGCGGAACTGAAAAAGACGCTTTATCTGTTACAAAAAAGAAAAATTAACGGAGTTAGAAATGAAAATAATTAGCTTAATTTTAGTTGTTTTAGTTATTACTACAAATGCCCAGAAAAATTTTGAAATAACAAACCTTCAGGCAAAGAAAATAGCTGAACAATATGTTGCTTGCTCTGGATTTACCAAAAGCAGACCATCGGAAAACTTTTGTTTGGAGTATAAAAAAATTTGCAACAACGAGAATTTTCCCTGCAAATTCCTTCAAAAAGAAGCATTTGGTTATATTTTTGAAGAAAATAGTTGGATAATCATTTTTCGCACTAGAGGAAAATTAAAAAGTAAGACTACTGGCGCAAGAATTAAAATTAATATTGATGGGTCTGAAGTGAAAATCGAAAGCAAAAAAATATTCTTGAAGTATGTTGAGAATAAATTTTAAGGATTCCCAAGGCGATGTCATCACCGAAACGCAGTATGATTTACTGAGCCGCGTCAAGCAAGTATCAAATCCTTTTCGGGTTGATGCAAACGGAAACCCTGTGGAAACGATTTATTGGACTACTTCAACTTTTGATGAACTCGGCAGATTGAAATTTGTAACTTCGCCCGATAATGCAGTTGTCGAAACACAATACGATTTAGCGACAACAGGCGCGGAAATCGGAACAGTTGCGATTG
>CALMEH010000806.1 GCA_937863115.1 uncultured Acidobacteriota bacterium | reverse complement strand
TCGGTTTTGGGCGTTTCGCGTTTTGTTCTGCAAGCCGAAAAACCGCGTCAATCACCGAATATTTTTATCAAAGGTTTGCGCGTCGCAGGCGAACCGCAAACCGTTTCCGAACTCGGCGAAACGGTTGTCCCGAAAGCCGAATTTTCGGCGACGCAAAACAATTTGACGATTGATTTTATCGGTTTGGGCGCGACCTTGGGCGAGGAATTGCGCTATCTTTACAAAATCGGCGACGAAACGGATTGGACGCAAACCGAAGAACGGAGTTTGAATTTTGCGAATCTGACGGCGGGAAATTATCGTTTCCAAGTCAAAGCCGTAACCGCCGAAGGCATCGAAAGCATTGCGCCCGCCGTCTTTGAATTTACGATTTTATCGCCGCTTTATTTGCGTTGGTGGTTTTTGCTCGCGGCTTTTTCGCTAGTCGGTTTCGGCGGTTACGCGCTTTATAAATATCGCGTCAATCGGCTTTTGCAAATCGAACGGACGCGAACGCAAATTGCCGCCGATTTACACGACGACATCGGCTCGAATTTGTCGAAAATTTCGCTGATGAGCGAATTGGCGCGTTTGAAAATTGACGCGGAAAACGAAGAAAATCAAAAACTTCTGGCTTCGGTAGCGGAAATTGCGCGTGATTCGGTCGGTTCGATGCGCGATATTATTTGGGCAATCAATCCGCACCGCGATTCGCTTTTGGAAGTTTCGCGGAAAATGCGCTCTCACGCCGAAGAAACGCTCGTTCCGCTCGGCATCGAACTCAAATTTGACGCGCCGCAAGACGAAATAAATCTGAAATTCGCGCCCGAATTGCGCCGCGAACTTTATCTGATTTTCAAGGAAAGCGTCAATAATTGCGCCAAACACGCCAACGCTTCACGGGTTGAAATCGAATTTTCGGTCAAAAAAACCGACATCTTTTTCAAAATCGCCGACAACGGCAAAGGTTTCGATCCAAACGCCGAATTCGACGGCGAAGGAATCAACGGAATGAAAAGACGTGCCGCCAAAATCGGCGGAAATCTAAACATCGAATCGGCGGAAGGAAACGGAACGCGCATAAATTTAAGGATTGTCAAAAATGCACGGCGCGTTTTACCTGCCTGAATCGGTAGTTTTTTTATCAAGATTTTGATTTTAAAGTAAAAGAGTTGGAATACATAAATTATATGCAAACCGTAACATCGCCAATTTCTTCAACCATTCGCGTTGCCGTCATCGAAGACCGGCGCGAGATTCGGGAAGGTTTGCAGGCTTTTATCAATTTAACGCCGCGCTTTTCGTGTCCGAAAAGCTATCGTTCGATGGAAAGCGCGTTGCGCGAAATCAACGACAACGCGGTTGATTTGGTCTTGACCGACATCGGTTTGCCGAATATGGATGGCATCGAAGGCACGCGGATTTTGCGCGAAAAATTTCCCGCGTTGCCGATAATTGTTCTCACCGTTCACGATGAAGACGACAAGATTTTTCGCGCTTTGTGTGCAGGCGCAAACGGTTATTTGCTCAAGGAAACCGCGCCCGCCAAGATTATGGAAGCCTTGCAAGAAGTCGTCGAAGGCGGTGCGCCGATGTCGCCCGAAGTGGCGCGGCGCGTTGTTAATCTATTTCGCAAATTTCGTCCGCCTGAATATTCCGATTACGATTTAACTGCCCAAGAAAAAACGATTCTGAAAATGATTGTCAACGGGCATCATTACAAAACTGTCGCGTTTGAACTCGATATTTCCATCAATACCGTTTCATTTCATCTCAAAAATATCTACTCAAAACTCCGCGTTCACTCAAAATCCGAAGCGGTCGCCAAAGCCTTGCGTGAAAATCTGATTTAAAAACTACCGAAACAGGTAGGTTACAGATGATTTTTTTTCTTGCAAGATACTTCGTAAATATCTGAAGGTGCGGAGTGTATGCGAAATTTTAAAATCGGA
>CALMEH010000805.1 GCA_937863115.1 uncultured Acidobacteriota bacterium | reverse complement strand
TCGGTGAAACATTCAAAGGATACGAATAAATTTGCGGCGGACGAGTCGTATTTGGATTCAAGCCTTCATCGGCAGTCGTCGGAATCGTGCCGTCGGCTTTGATATTCATTCGAGTTTCCAAAACCAGGGTGTTCGGCACACCGTTAGCGTCCGTATCGGGAAAGCCCGGATAACGGAAAACGTCGCCGCCCGTAGCTCCCGAATCCGCATCGCTGCGTAATCCGATGCGGCGAAACGGGTTAGCCGGTGCAACGGCTTGCGTGTCGTAGAGATAAGTTGCAAAACTGGTTTGGTTTGTCGGCGAAGAATTTTCCAAATCAACAAACGAATCAAAAGCAATATAACGTCCGTCGCGGCTCATTCTTCTGCCGTAATTGAGCACGTTCAGAACATCGCTTGCCACGGTTCGCACAGTTGACGTAACTTGTTTTTTCGTCGCGGTCAACGTGCCGACAGGATCAATATCGGCGTAGAAAACTTCCCCGTTTCGGTCGCTGTTCGTGCCGCCGGTCATTAAATGAATCGGATTGTCGGCGTTGCTTTCAAAAAGGATGCGATGAGTGCCAGTCGGAAGTTTTGAAATTGTCGCATTGCGATTTTTTATCGGTGCGGAAATCGTTCCACGAGGCGTTTTGGTAATTTGCGTAACTGTCGAAGATGAACGAATAAAAGTAAAAATTTCGGCGTTGTCCTCTGCGGGAAAAGCATTTCCGACGCTCGGAACTAAATCACGATTTGATCCGAAAGCGATAACGCTTGCGTCGTCGTTAACGCTCACGTCGTGGTTGTCATCGGCGATAAAAGGGAATTGTTCCGAACTTCCGGCAAGTGGCAAACTGCTTGGAAACGTGTTCGTAACGCGGGTAAAAGTTCCTGAGCTCAAATCCGTTACTTCAAGTTCGTCACCAAATGAAAGATTGACGGGCGTAACCAAAGGAATTTGATAAAGCCATATTTCCGTATTTCCGTCGTTGACCAAATTGCTGGTAACTGTCATTCCCGAAGTGATATTGCAAGGAAAAGTCATTGCAGTCGTATTTGGGTCAAAACTTCCCGGATTTGTTGTGCTGACAATCGGCGGAAGATTCGGCGTAACGGTCGTATTTCCCGGAAAAGCGCAGGTCGCATTTGAACCGAAAGCAATCCAGCGTCCGTCGTTGCTGATAACGGGGCGAATATTAACAATATCAACTTTGATGTTATCGAAAGTCGGCGCATTTGCCGTATTGTTCAGCAGAGCTTTCGTATCGGTGATTTGAAAAATACGGCGTTGCGCGTAATCAAAAAGAAATATTTCACGATTACCGTCGGCGTTGTTGCGCGTCGTTTTGTCGGTGGCAAGATTGCCGGCTGATTCAAAAACAACAAAACGCCCGTCGCCGCTTATGCCTCCGGCGAAAACCTCAAACTCGGCGGATGACGAAACTTGTCCGATAATCGAATCAACCTGCGCCGAAACATTTGAAAATACGCTGAATACAATTAAAATTGCGAATAAAAATAAATTGTGAAATTTCACAAAACTCCTCCAAAAAACTTTAACGAAAGTAGAAAATAAAAAGGAAAATCCGGTATTTTGAGCCGGTTCAATCAAAATTTGTAACATTTATTACCCAAATATTTTACCTAGTGCACAAAGTATTGCATTTTAAAGGTAAAAAATGCCTGTTGCAAGCAAGTAATCGAAATTAATTTTTACATTAGACCGAAAAACATTTGTTTTGATGCAACGAAAGCGCAAAAAAGTTGTAATTTTAGATTTACGGTTTAAGAGTTTATGAGCAAATAATCTTTTATTGAAAAGAGTTTTTCGCGCTTTCTTTTGCAAGGTATTTTTTTACTGTGATTTATGGATAAAGCGGAGATACAACGCAAAATCTGAATTATAAGGTAGCTCGTCTTATTAAAAAAGACATTGGTTAAATTAAATTGGTATTTTTTTTACATAAACGGTGCGTATATAATCAGGCAGTAATCAAAATGTAAGACAGTTGGAAAAAATTACGAACAAAATATTTTCAACACATCGAAAATTATCTGTCAATTTTAGTCGGATGAGCCAAATTATAAATTTGCTGATTTGTTTTTTTTAGGCTGTATGTAAAGCAATTTATAAAATATTGACTTTATTGTTTGATAGGAATAAAGTTCTTACATCCGAAAATTTCTTCATGCAAGATTAATCTTGCATTAGTTTTTTAACAACAATCGGTTTTAATTCAAAAAAAACTTTAAAGGCAGGAGAAAAATTATGCCCCAAATTAACCCTAAGTTGTATGCACTTTTAATCGGAATTGATAAGTATTCGCAAACTTCGTTGCCGGACGGAAGTTATTATCCGAATCTCGGCGGTTGCGTGCGCGATGTTGATCTGGTTGAACAGATGTTGAAAAATCGTCTGAATCTGCCGGATGAGCAAATTATAAAACTTCTTTCCGAAAATTCAAATCCGACCGTAACTGCCGAACGCCTTCCGACTTACGAAAACCTTGTCAAAGCGTTCAAAGAAATAACCGATTTAGCCGAATCGGGCGACCAAATTTATATTCATTATTCGGGACACGGCGGACGTTCGCTGACGATTTTCCCTGAAATCAAAGGTCAAAACGGTTTGGACGAATCGCTCGTGCCGTGCGACATCGGCGAAAACGGCGTTTGTTATTTCCGCGATTTGGAAATAAGTTTTTTGCTCAAAAAAATGTCGGACAAAGGACTTCTGGTAACTTTGGTTTTCGACAGTTGTCACTCGGGCGGCGCAACCCGCGGCGAAGGCGGCGCGTTTGCCAGAGGAATTGACAGTATTGATACGCGAAAACAAACCCAAGAAAGTTTGGTTTTCAAAAATATTGATGAATTAAAATCTGTTCTTGAAGAATTTCCGCCTTCCGCGACTCGAAATTTGAATTCCGCGCAAGGTTGGCGTTTGCCGATTCCGCCGAATTTGGTTTTTATTGCAGGTTGCCGCGCTAATGAAGTCGCAAATGAATTTGCGTTCGACGGTTTGCAGAGAAACGGCGCATTAACTTATTGGATGCTCGATTCTTTGCGCCAAGCCGACGAAAATTTCACTTACAAAATGCTTTGCAATCGCGTTTTTGCGAAAGTCCACACTAAATTTATCAATCAAACTCCGGTTATCGAAGGCGAGCGCGACCGTATTGTTTTCGGCGGCTTGAAATTATCTTCAGGAGAAGCCGTAAATGTTACCAAAGTTGATTTGCCAAACAATCGAATTACGCTGAACACAGGACTTTTTCAAGGCGTTTCCAAAGGCGCACAATTTGCCGTCTTTGCGGCAGAAACTGTTGATTTTACGGACATTTCCAAACGTCTAGCGATTGTCGAAGTCGAAAATGTCGGGACAACTGAATCAACCGCTTTGCTCGTTTCTGGCGACGCGAAAGATAAAATTGCGGAAGGCTCGCAAGCGGTTTTGCTCGGTGTCGGAATTCGTCTGCGCGGGCGGATTCGGCTTGTTTTCCAAAATAATGAATTTGATGAAGGTTTGAAAAAGTTGGGCGATTTTATTGCTCAAAACGAAGGCGATTTAGTTGCGCGTGATAAATGGGTTCGGCTTTGCAATGACGGCGAAGAATGTGATTTTCAAGCTGCGGCAAATAAATTTGGCGAGTTTGAAATTTGGGACGCGGAAGGTAAAACTTTGCCGAATTTGCGTCCGGCTTTGAGTGTTGAAAAAGAGGAATCATTAGCAAAAATGCAGGAAAGATTGGTGCAGTTGACGAAATATCGCAATGTTCGTCTGATTGACAATACCGATCCGGCTTCGCCTTTGGCTAATAAATTGAAAGCCGAATTGATGATTGTTAAAACTGACAAAAACGGCAAAGAAACGCTTCATTCGTTGGCAATTCCGCCGCGTCCGCTGTCGGTTGGCGAAAAGGCTTGTTTGCGAGTTACAAATCTTTCAAACATGGCTTTGAACTTTGTTATTTTGGATTTAGCACCCGATTGGGGAATTTCCCAAATTCATCCTGACCCGAATTCGCAAGACTTCGATTTTTTGGACAAAGGCGCAACTTTTGATTTTAAAATGGAGGCGTTTTTGCCTTCTGATGATTATCAATCGGGAACTGATATTTTAAAAGTTTTCGCTACGGTTGAAGGCACAAGTTTTCGTTGGCTGCAAATGTCACCGCTTGATCAGCCACCGATGCCGATTCAGCGAAGCGGTGAAATAAATGATGATTTGGAACAACTTCTGACAAGTTTCAGCGCAGAAAATATGCGGAATATGAAACCCGTCGCCAATCTGAATTCACCGAAAGGCAGAAGTTGGACAACGGCTGAAATTGCTGTAACCGTGCGCCGTCCGACCATCGCGCACGTTACCGATCCGGCACTTTCCTTGCTTCAATCGGCGGTTGAAGAAGTGGGTTTGAAAAAAAATGCCGCCCCAAAAAAGCGCCGGATCAACCGCAACGAAAACCAAAATTTGCGCCCCGAAAACCACAAACAAT
>CALMEH010000804.1 GCA_937863115.1 uncultured Acidobacteriota bacterium | reverse complement strand
CGAGAAAGTGATATCCTGGTTCATGTTGTGGATATTTCACATCCACAGCACGAATTAGCAAAAAGACAGCAAAAAGGTTTCGGCGGAATGGTCTCTTTTGAAACAGGTTCGCTCGAAAACGCGAAAAAAGTTTTGGAAAATGTTAAAATTTGCACGCTTGCCGAAAGTTTGGGCGGCGTTGAAAGTTTGATTTCGCATCCGGCAACGATGACACACGCATCAGTTCCGGCAGAAAAACGCGAAAAACTCGGCATCACAGACGGGCTTGTGCGCGTTTCCGTCGGCATCGAGGACATCGAAGATATTTTAGAAGATTTAGATCAAGCACTTAGTTAGTGAATAGTGAATAGTGAATAGTGAATAGTTCAGAAAAATCTATTTACTATTTACTATTTACTTTTCACTCAAAAATTATGTTCACAGTTGAAATACACGCAACTTCGCACGTTGGGCGCATCCGTAAAGGTAATGAAGATAATTACCTTTTGTTTCATATTTCGGACTCGAAAATCTGGATGAGTTCACAAGAGCCGGACGAATTTATTATCGAATCACAAAGATTTACAATAGATGATAACGGCATTATTCTTGCAGTGTCTGATGGAATGGGCGGCGCATTGGCAGGTGAAGTTGCCAGCAAAATGGCGGTCGAAACCGTCAGCCAACAATTTTCAGGGCAAGACCCCGAACGCACGTTTGCGCCCGAAGATTTCGGCGAATCACTCGTCGGAAAACTTTATCAGGCAACGCTTTACGCCAATCATCTGATTCACGAACAAGGACGTTCAGACCCGCAATTTCAAGGAATGGGCGCAACTTTTACGGGCGCGGGCATCACGCCCGAATCTGTTGATTTGGTGCAAGTCGGCGATTCTCGCGGCTATTTGATTCGCGGAAATCAAATTTATCAAATTACAAAAGACCAATCGCTCGTCCAACAATTAATTGATGCCGGACAACTTCAAGAATCCGAAGCCGAAACGC
This sequence comes from uncultured Acidobacteriota bacterium, assembly GCA_937863115.1. Lineage (GTDB taxonomy): Bacteria > Acidobacteriota > Blastocatellia > Pyrinomonadales > Pyrinomonadaceae > CALMEH01. The sequence continues at coordinate 2,746 of CALMEH010000804.1, read as the reverse complement.
ACGCGCTCAAAAACGTAATTTTGCAGGCACTCGGCGCACAAAACGAAATTTATCCTGTTGCCGCACGTCTCGCGCCGTGTCGCGGCGATATTTTCTTGCTCTGCAGCGATGGTTTATCGAACGAAGTCAACGGCACTGATATGCAGAAAATCGTGATGAGTTATCCGGAAAATCTCGGGCAAGCCTGTGCCGAACTTGTCAAAGAAGCCAACGAACGCGGCGGCAAAGATAATATCACGCTGATTATTGCACGACTTCTCGGCGATGATCTACCCGAACCGCACGAAACTGAAATCAAACTCGAAATGCTCGACTTCGGCAACATCCACGACACAGCAGACCAAGACACAGGCGAACTCGTTTAGACGAATTCAGTAAAAAGTAAAAAATTAAGAAGCGTTCAACGATCAAATTACATTTATCATTGAACGCTTTTTTACTTTTTACTTTTTACTTTTTCTTAAAACTTGCTATAAGATAGACTTATCGTATTTTGAAACAGCTTTACAACTTATTATAAATCGGGCTTTATTCTTTAAATTTCAGCTTTTCTTAGGAGGGAAAAATGAAAAGTAAGTTTTTTTCGGTTTTATTTGTGCTTTCAGCTATTTTCTTAGCTTTTGGCATTTCCGTTTTCGCGCAGGGAACAACTTCGCGCGTTACGGGAATTGTTACGGACAGTTCGGGCGCAGTTGTGCCTGATGCAAAAATCACGCTGATAAATCAAGGGACAAATTCGTCTTTAACAACGCAAACGAGCAACGGCGGAGTTTATGTTTTTGATTTGGTTCAACCCGGAACTTATACCGTAACTGTTGAAAAAACGGGTTTTAAGAAATTCGTTTCAACCAACAATCCGGTTTTAGTAAATCAACCGGCAACAATTAACGTGGCGATGCAAATCGGCGACGTTTCGGCAACCGTAACACCGGTTTCGGCGAAGGAACGCCGTTTTTTGATTTGTTGAAAGATCGTGCGTTTTTCTTCGTCAATGTGCAATTTTTACGCGCCCAAGAAACGGGGCTGTTGCAAAGAACGGTTTAGCCGCAGGCGGCACGAAGCGAATTTTCCCGCCGCTTCAAAACCGGCGGAATTTCCCCCGCCGGAACAGCCGTTCCGAGCGTTGATTTCAGCGGCAATCAGATTTTCCCGAATTGTCCTGTCGTGCCTGCGACAAATCCTTGTGTCGCAACTTATAACATTGCCGCTAATCCGACAGGTGTCGGCATTGACCCGCGACTTTTGCAGATTATAAACTCGATGCCTCTGCCGAATGATTTTTCAGCCGGAGACGGGTTAAACACGGCGGGCTTTAATTTCGCCGCGCCGCAAATCGAAAAACAATACGATTTCGTGTCGCGTTTCGATTTTAAGGTTAATGACAAAAATCAGTTTTACATACGCTATGCACAAGGCGAACAAAACAGCTTCGGCGATATTGTCAACGGAAGGAAGATTCAGTTTTCAGGAAAATTTTCCTTCTGATTTCTACTGAAAATCATAAAAAAGACTCGCTTGAACAGCAATTTCAAGCGAGTCTTTTTTACTTTTTACTTTTCTTCCCTGCGCCATTCCGGTAATTCCCGCTCTGCGCCAATTTTACGGACGTAAATCGAAGAACCTCTGACTTCAACGACTTCAACTTTTTCGCCTTCGAGCAGAAGCGATTCGTCATCAATCGGAAAAGCCGTCCACGTCGAACCGAAAACCTTGACTGCACCTTCGTTTAATGCGCCCGCGCTGGCGTTCGTTACCGTGCCGATTTTTCCCGGAATCGCGTCAACTCCGGTTTTCACTTTGTCTTCATTGTGCCGAAAATAATTGGCAAAAATTGTCCGCGACATCACGGTTAAGGAGACGGAAACCACTGCAAACACGATAAATTGAACGTTAAACGAAAATCCCAAAAACGCAAAAATCGCCGCCGCAAACGCGCCGATGCCAAACCACAAAAGAAAAAATCCGAGCGTAAAAACTTCCGTAATTATCAAAATCACGCCCAAAATTGCCCACAAGATTCCGGCTAATTGTTCCATAATTTCCGCCAATATTATGGCACAATATTCGTCTATTGTCCGTCATTTTTTGTCTGTTGCAATTTTTTTCTTTCAATCTTTGAAATTCGTTGTCGGAAATGCTAATCTTTCTTTCGTGCTTGGGTGGCGGAATAGGTAGACGCACAGGACTTAAAATCCTGTGTCCGTAAGGGCGTGCGGGTTCGATTCCCGCCCTAAGCACCATTTTTTTTCAGAAAGCCTCGATATTTTCGAGGCTTTTTTTTTTGATGGCATAAGGTTTGCCGTTACAATTTCGGAGGCATTCTATGAAAAAATTTAAGTTTTTATTGATTTTAACTGTCGCGTTTTTATACACTCAAAATATTTCGGCGCAAAGCCGTGTTGACCGTGCTAAAAGAAGCCACGAGAATTACTAAAGATAGTTTTCCAGTTTTCACCCAAACGCCGAAAGGAGCGCGGATTTATGCCGTTAATGAACCGAATTCAGCGATGCTCGATGCGATTGACGAAGGTTTGACCGAACTTTTTAAGGTTGCAAAGAAGAACAAATATAAAAGTCGCTTGAATTATTCGGATTACACGATTTTTATTGCCAAAGCCGACCGCACAAAAGACATTAACAAAAAATATTCACCTGATATTGCCATTCCTGCGGGACAATATGCGGGAAGCATCTATGATCAAGGCGGATTTATTTATGTGGCGGGACCGGGTTTGGGTGTCAATCC
>CALMEH010000803.1 GCA_937863115.1 uncultured Acidobacteriota bacterium | reverse complement strand
GGAGAATATGGAGCGCAATTTTGTATCGATGGGGGCGAGTTTGGGGTTTTTGCCCGTCGAGATTGATGCGGTGGTGACGGATTGCCGGATGTTGCAGTTTGTGATTTTGAACGCGCTTGGCGCAAAAGCACATTCAAAGGCGGCAAACGCTTATAAAAAGCAGATTCTGGGCAAGGCGAAAAAGAATGCGACAATTTCGCCGCCGCCTGAATTTACGCAATTACCGATTCCTGCCGTGATAACGATGAGCGGCGTTTTGAATCGTTTGCAAAAAGCGGCAGCGCGAATGAAATTGAGTGCGAATTATTCAAACGCCATCGGCGAACTGCTTCAGATTATTCCGTCAAAATCCGCCGCATTTTCGCCCAACGCGGGCAAACCGAAGGCGGAATGTCTTGCGCTTGTGAACGGCGTTGTCCGCATTGATTGGGCAAAAGGCAAGTTTCACGGCGTTTATATCGAATCGCAACGCGGCGATGAAACCGATTGGACGCGGCTCGGATTCGACACGCGTTCGCCATTCATTGACACGCGCCCGCCGCTCGAAGCCCGAAAACCCGAAGAACGCAGCTATCGCCTGCGCTATTTTTTCGATGATACGGAAGTCGGTTTTTGGTCGGATGTGTTTGTTGTTATCGCGAAGCCTTAAAAGTTAATTGGAGCGCGGGCATCTCTGCCCGCACGCCTTCGAGCGAAGCGATGAGTGCGAAAGCCTCATTGACAAACCGAGTTTTGGGAAAATGAAGCATTTCGCGCATCTTCTCCCGACGCTTGAAGGCGCGGCGGGCAGAGATGCCCGCGCTCCAATTTATTCGGTATTGGATTTTATCGTTTCAATCAAAACCGAATCTTCGTAAGGTTTGGTCAGATATTCGGAAACGCCGAGTTCGAAGGCTTTTTGGCGGTGTTTGTCGCCGGTGCGCGAGGTTATCATCACGACGGGAATTTTTTGCAAAGTTTCGTTTTGTTTGAGCGCGGCAAGCAGTTCGTAGCCGTTCATTCGCGGCATTTCGACATCGGTTAAAATTATATTCGGCAGTTCGTCCGCCTCTTGCAACATTTCCAAGGCTTCAACGCCGTCTTTGGCAACCATCGGTTTCCATCCGGCATTTTTGATGAGTTTTGTCGTAACGTGGCGCATACTTGGGCTGTCGTCAACGATCAGGACTGAAAGACTGAGAGGCTGAGAGACAGAGAGACTAAGAGGCTGAGATATTTGCTCAATCGGTTCTTCGTCGCTTTGTCGCTCCGTCGCTTCGTCGCTTCGTCGCTTCGTCTCTTCTTGATTTTTCAAAAGGAAAATTAAATCCAACACAGGCACGACGCGCCCGTCGCCTAAGATTGTTGCGCCTAAAAATCCGGCGTTAGTCTGAAACGGAAAGCCGAGCGGTTTGATAATGATTTCTTCGGTTTTGATGATTTCTTCGACTGCCAGCCCGAAGCGAACATCTTCCGTCTCGATGGTCAATAGTGGAATTTGCGCGTCGGGTTTGACTGCGAAATTCAAGTTTAAGAGGTCGCACAGATTAGCCGGAAAAAAGTCGCTCCCGTTGGTTATTAAAAGATTTTCAGCTTTTGCCAGTTCCAATTCTTCGACGGAGATTTCCGTTACTTGTTTAACGATTTTAAGTGGAAACGCAAAAACTTGGTTGTCAGATTTGACCAAAATCGCGCGGGTAACAGCAAGCGACATCGGCAGACGGATTGTAAAAGCCGTGCCTTTTTGCGGTTTCGATTTTACCGAAATCGTGCCTTGCGAACGTGAGATATTTGTTTTGACAATGTTCATTCCAACGCCGCGCCCCGAAACTTGGCTCAATTTTTCTGCCGTCGTCAATCCGGGTAAGAACATTAATTCAAAGGCTTCTTCTTCTGTCAATTTTTCGGCTTTTTCGGCAGAAATCAGATTATTTTCGATGGCTTTTTTAATCAGTGATGCCGACGAAACTCCGCGTCCGTCGTCGGAAACAATCATATTAACGTGCGTTCCGTCCGTGTAAATCTTCAACACAATTTTGCCGGTTTCGTTTTTGCCCAAAAGTCTGCGTGTTTCGGGCGGTTCGATGCCGTGCGCGACGGCGTTGCGGAGCAGATGCAAAAGCGGTTCGACGAGTGCATCTAAAATTTGTGTGTCGAATTCCAGAGTTTCGCCTTCGATTGACAAGTCGGCGTGTTTGGCTTCTTCTTCACAAGTTACGCGAACGGTTCGTTGCAAACGCGCCGAAAGCGTGCCGAACCTGACCATTCTCAGGCGCAGAAGTTTTTCCTGCATTGCTTCAATCGAACGGCGTTGACCTTCAAAAAGCAAATCGAGATTATCTTTCAGCGTATCCAAATCGCCGCTGATGGCGGATGTGTCGGCGGTTGTCTCGACGAGTTCGCGTGTTGTTTCGTGAAATTCGTTGTATTGGTCGAATTCTAAAGAATCGAAATCATTAGCCCCAATCCGCTTACTGTCGAAACTGAAATTTCGCGCCGGAAATCTTGAATTCGGAACGTGAAATTGATTTGTGCCGAAATCAACTTCCAATTTTCCGGTTGCTTGCTGAAGCCGGTTCGTGCTGTTGTGAAGTTCTTCGATTTGGCGGTTGAATTCGTTTAGACGCTGTTCAAAAACCGAACGACTGACAAGCAAATCGCCGACAATTTTCACCAATTCATCGAGTTTATCAAGTGAAACGCGAATCGTCGGGCGATTTTCGTGGATGGGCGCGTTTGCAGCTTGCGCGGGCGCGGGAGGAACAATGGCGGCAATTTCAAGCGGTTTCGGCGGCGGTTCTTCCGTCTTTTGGGTTTGAAACGATGCAAATATTTCATCGAAACTTTTGTAAAGCCGCGCAATTTTCTTTTCTAATTGTTCAGAAGATTCATTGTTGGCAAGATTTTCAAAACAATCAGTTGAAGTAAGCAAAATCTCGAAAATTTTGACATCGGCTTCGATTTCTTTGTCCGCCAAATAATCAAGCAAATCCTCAACGCGATGCGCGAGCGAAGAAAGCTGTTTTAAGCCGATAATTCCGGCAGAACCTTTGAGCGTGTGCGCCGAACGCCGAATTTCCATTAAGGCTTCGCGGTTTGAAGGCGCATCTTCGAGAAGTTCGAGATTCGTGTTGATATTTTGC
>CALMEH010000802.1 GCA_937863115.1 uncultured Acidobacteriota bacterium | reverse complement strand
CGCGCTCGCACCAGGCACATTCTTTTTTAGCGATTTCGATGAGTTCCTCGGGTGTGTATGGAATCATTTCATATTCCAATTCCTGCAGTAACGCTTCGCGCCCAATCGGATCGCCGATGATCGTAACTTTGTCATCAGCGCGGATTCCGACGAGTTTTTCGCTGACAAAATTTTGATAACTGACGAGCGATTCATCAACCATTTTGTAAGGTTGCGCGTTCCACCAAGAAAAATTCGGATCGTAACCGTTATAAAAATTAAACCAATTCCGCAAAGTCGAACGCAAAGAAAAAATCGTCTGCACGGCGCGATTTGCGACTGTTTTTTTCGGCTTCGCAATCTTTCCCGATTCGATGTCTTTTTGCGTTTGAGAAATAGTTTTGCTCAAATCATTAAGCAAATTTGCAATTTTCGCCCCATCAACCGTTTCCAATTTCCGCCGCGAATCCTCCAAATCGCTAATCACCCGCGCAAAAGGCAAAATCGCCGACATCTCTTCAAACTGCTTATTTTGCCGCTCAAGTTCTTTAAGTTCGTGCGCCAGATAATTCTTAAAAAGCAAATAATCAATCTGCTCATCGTGGTTGAGCGCATCAAAATTTTGCTTATTCAAAAAACTCTGCCAACCCACAAAAAGCTGACGAAACCTTTCGGCACGATTCGGCGAAGTCCGCGCCGTATAAAATCGGTCAAGACTTCCATAATCTTCAGAAAACTTCTCGATTACCCCACGCAAACGACTCGGCGATTCATTATAATTATTCAAATCATCAGTCGTTTGGGCGAATGTTGGAAAGATGAATATTAGCGTTAGGATGATTAGCGTTAGACGTTTCATAATGGTTGAATATTAACTCAAATTAGGTTATAACGGAATCGTCTTTAGCAGTCATATAAATAATTTCAGAAAAAATAGAATCAGTAATTTAAGCCTAACTTATGGCAAGATTAGAACCAACTCCGAATACAAAATACAGGCTTTTTGCTTTATCTGACAATAATTGTGCATTTCCAACGTGCAAAATCCAATATGTTGAAATTGGTAGAGCAGAAACCATGTTAGAAATATGTCATATCGAAGCTGCTGAGGAAAATGGAGAAAGATGGAATCCTAACATGACAGATGAGGAGCGACGACATTTTTCAAATCTGGTTTTGCTTTGTCCGAATCATCACGTTGAAACAAATGATGAAAAGAAATATACCGTTGAAATTTTGAAAGAAATAAAAAGCAACCATGAAGCAAAGATGCTTAGAAAATCTTCCTCAGAAGGCATATTGAACAAATACCAAAGTTCTCTTGTTGAAGTTATAAATCGAATTAGCTCCTCAGACTTGTTGGGAAATGTAGATTTAGAAACTGTAAAAAGCAGTTTTAATCCAGAAGATAAGATTAACTACAATAATGTAAAAAGGTATCGTCCAACTATTGAAGAATATAGAGTTTATCAAGGACGGCTCACTCAAATTTACAAGGAAATTGAGTTGCAAGGTTCAATGAAGAAAGAGCAATTATTGGAAAATGTAAAAGCCTTATATTTAACGGCTAAAGGAGAAATTTTAGAGGATAATTACTCCATTGAAAATATTCGTTCAAATGCTGATAATCTAATTGAAAGTGTTGAAAATGGTATGTGGAGATTATTAGAAAACAGCAGCAATTTGCTTAAAAATATTCCTTACGAAGCAATTAGTTTGAGCATCAAAGTTATTCTTGTAGATGCTTTTATAAGATGTAAAATTTTAGAAGAGCCGCAAAAAAATGATAATTAGCAAAGATACAAATCCAGAAAGAGAACTATACTATTTAGGAGCTTTGGTTATTGATGTGTTGGGCAGTTTTTCTGCCAATGAAGTTGACTTGCTGGACGCTTTTCAAAAATTAAATGAGAAAGAAAAAGTATCAATGAATTTGTTTGCTTTAACTCTTGATTGGTTATTTGTATTGGGATTGGTTAAATCGAATCAAAGTAATTTAGAAAAATGTTTTTAAAACGCCTTAAAATTGAAAATGGTAGTCAAATAATCAGAGATATTTCTTTCTATAAAGGAATAAATCTTATTGTTGATGAAACCACAACGGAAGACAAAAAAGAATCAGGAAATAGTGTTGGAAAAACTACTGTTTTAAGGCTGATTGATTTTTGTTTGGGCGGAAAAGGTGAAAACATTTATCAGGATACTGAATTCAAAAAGACCAAAAACACAAAAGTTGAAAATTTCTTAAAAGAAAATGATGTAACTATTACACTTATTTTGAACGAAGATTTGGAAGATGATAAATCGAATAAAATAGTAATTAAAAAGAATTTTCTCACTTATGCAAAGAAAGTTCAGGAAATAAATGGGGTCAGTTTTAGTAATGATAAGGAATTCTCTTCTAAGCTGAAAGAATTAATTTTCGACTCAGATAGTAATAAGCCAACATTCAAACAGATAGTTTCAAAGAATATCCGTGCCGAAAAAAACAGTCTTCAAAACACGGTCAAAGTTTTACACCCACAGACTAAACCGGAAGAGTATGAAGCATTATATTTATTTTGGCTAGGAATTAATTCTGACTCATCAGACAGAAAACAAAAGCTAATATCTCGGAAAAGAATTGAAGAAAACCTGCAAAAAAGATTGCGCGAAGATAGTAATTTATCTCAAGTAACTCAAGCTCTTTTAGTAGTAAATAGAAAAATCAATGAGTTGGAAAAAACTAAAACCCAATTTAACTTAAATGAAAATTATAACGAAGACCTTTCTCTTTTAAATCAAACCAAAGTATCAATCAACACTTTTTCTACGGAGATTAGCAGATTAGAAATGCGTCGTGAGCTGATACTGGAAAGCAAAACAGACCTAGAAAAAGATATTGCCGAAATAGATGTTACGAACGTAAAAAAATTGTATGAAGAAGCAAAAGTATTAATTCCTAATTTGCAAAAATCATTTGAAGAAACTTTAGAGTTTCACAATCAAATGGTTAAGGAAAAAGTTAATTACATAATCCAAGAATTACCTTCTTTAGAAAGTGATTTAGCCTTAAGCAAAAGAACTTTTGAAACTTTACTTTTACAAGAAAAAACTTTGACTGAAAAACTCAAAAAAACCTTAACTGAAAAAGATTTTCAAGCAATGATTTTGGAGTTAAATAAATCGTATGAAAGAAAGGGAAATTTAGAAAAAGAAAAAGGTTTTTGGGAAACTTCCAATGACAAATTGCAACAAATTGAAAAAGAATTGAAAGAAATTGAAGAAGGAATTACTTCAAATGATGAATTAATTCAAGATAGAATTGCTGAATTTAATAAGTTTTTCGCAGATATTTCAAATCGTTTATATGGTGAGGAGTTCGTTTTAAGCCCAGATAGAAATGACAAAGGCTACGAGTTAATAATTACGGATCTTGACGGAAATATCGGAACGGGAAAGAAAAAAGTTCAAATGGCGGCGTTTGATTTAGCATATATTCAATTTGCCGATAGATTAAATATTCCTTGCTTGCATTTTGTTCTGCAAGACCAAATTGAGAATGTTCATGATAATCAAATAACCAATTTATTAACTGAAATAGTTAGTCAGATAAATTGTCAATACATTACACCCGTTTTAAGAGATAAACTGCCGGATAATATTGATGTTGAGCAGTATCAAATTCTTTCCCTTTCTCAAACCGATAAACTGTTTAGAATAGAGTAGATTTCTCTTAAAACCACTCCATTTCTTTCAAAAAAAGTTCGCCACCGAAAGCAGTCTTCTGTGGCGAACTTTTTCGGACATCTTGAAAAATTTAAATTTTTTCTAAAAAACTAACGCCGTCCTTCAAATTTAATCCGAAATTTTCGGCAATCGTTTGTCCGATGTCCGATAAACTTTGGCGTGTGCCGAGATTTATGCCTTGCCGTGCGGATTTACCGAAAACCAAAAGTGGCGCGTATTCGCGTGTGTGGTCAGAGCCTTCTTTGGTTGGGTCGTTGCCGTGGTCGGCGGTTAGGATTAGCAAATCATTTTCGTTCATTGCGTCGAAAAGTTCGGGCAATCTTTCATCGAAAACTTCTAATGCTTTGGCATAACCTTCAACGTCGCGGCGATGTCCGTAGAGCATATCAAAATCAACCAAATTCGAGAAAATCAAACCTCGCGTATCGTCGGCAAGTGCTTTGATAGTTACGTTTAGAACTTGTTCGTTATTTTTTGCGGTCAAATCTTCGGTAACGCCCATTGAATCGTAAATCGAAGCGATTTTGCCGATGCAAACAACGTCTAAATTATTATTTTTAAGCAGCGGCAAAAGATTATCCGACGGCGGCGGAACGGCGTAATCGTGGCGGTTTTCGGTGCGTTTGAAATCATTTGCATTTGTGCCGAGAAACGGACGTGCAATGACGCGCCCGACTTTGTCTTCGCCGTCGAGGATTTTTCGGGCAATCTCGCAAATTTCGTAAAGTCTTTCAATCGGAATAATTTCTTCGTGCGCGGCGATTTGAAAAACCGAATCAGCCGAAGTATAAACAATCGGTTTGCCCGTTTTGATGTGTTCTTCGCCGAATTGTTTGATGATTTCCGTGCCGCTTGCCGGAACATTGGCGAGAACGCCGGGAACTTGCGCTTTTTCGGTAAATTCCGAAATTATCCGCTGTGGAAAACCCTGTGGAAAAGTCGGAAAAGCCTTTTTCAGAACGATTCCAGCCATTTCCCAATGTCCGGTTGTCGTGTCTTTGCCGTTTGATTTCAGAGTGCATTTGCCGTAGCTTCCGATTGGATTTTCAAGTGCGGGCAAATCTTGCAAAGGGCGAATATTTCCTAAACCCAATTTTTGCAAATTCGGCAAATTCACTTTGCGTGATTCGAGAATATGTCCGAGCGTGTCTGCACCTTTGTCGCCCCAACTTTCAGCGTCGGGCATTTCGCCGATTCCTGCGCTGTCCAAAACCATTAAAACTATGCGATTAAATTTTGTTGTCATAACTCTTTTAAAGATTATACAATGAATCTGTGCGGTAACGAAAAAACCATCTTGCCTAAAATGTCAAAAACAACTCGCCGAAATTTTCTGCAGGCTTCGCTGGCTGGCGTTGGGATGTTTGCTTTTCAAGGTTTGACGCATAGAAATGATTTTTTCCAAAAGCGTCAATTCCCTGATTTGGGGATAGAAGATTCATTTTACGGTGAACTTTTCCCGACACCTTCCGCCAACACGGGAGAAACTTTTTTAGCTCTGCCGCAAGGTTTTCAATACAATGTTTTCGGACAAACCGGTTCGCCGATGTCTAACGGACAACCAACACCAATGTTGCCCGATGGAATGACGGTTTTTGATACGGGAAACACTTGGACGCTGATTCGCAATCACGAAGTTATTGATTTTGCAGGTGTTACAGGCGCAGTCAGCGGCATATCGCCTTATGACGCAAACGCCGGCGGCGGCACGACAACGCTTTTGATTGATAAAGTTTCACGGCTTCCTGTCAGTTCATTTGTGAGTTTGAGCGGCACTCTGCAAAATTGTGCGGGCGGCGTTACGCCTTGGAAAACGTGGATTTCGTGTGAAGAAAACACCAATGGGCAATCTTCGGGTTATTTTCAACCGCACGGTTATTGTTTTGAAGTTCCATTGACCGTGCAAAGCCCGACAAATCAACCGATTGCACTCACGCAGATGGGACGATTCAAACACGAAGCGGTCGCCGTTGACCGACGGACAGGGATAATTTATCTGACCGAAGATTATAATCCGTGCGGTTTTTATCGTTTTGTGCCGAACCGTTACGGACGGCTTGCCGAAGGTGGGCGGCTTCAGATGTTGGCGGTTCGAGGGCAAAATAATTATGACACGCGGACAAATCAAACCGCCGGTGTGTCGCTTATGGCAGATTGGGTGAATATTCCCGAACCGAACACACCCTTGGCGGAAGCGGATGTCTCTGCGGTTTTTAATCAAGGTTTTGCGGCAGGCGGCGCGGTTTTTAAGCGGCTCGAAGGCTGTTTTGCATATGCCGAGAGGATTTATTTTACTTCAACCACAGGCGGCAATGCCGGAATCGGACAAGTTTGGGAATATCGCCACCGCAAAGGCGATTCGGGAGTTTTAAAATTGATTTTCGAATCGCCGGACGCGAGTGTTTTGAATTATCCCGACAATATCTGTTTCGGCAAAAACGGCAGTCAGTTTATCTGCGAAGACAACAATGCCGAAAATCACATCAGAATCCTTAGCAAGCACGGCGTAATGTCGAATTTTGCCAAAAATATCGTGCCGAATTTTTCTACTTTTGAATTTAACGGCTGTGTTTTCAGCCCGGATTTGCGGACGCTTTTTTGCAATATTCAAACTCCCGGAATGACATTTGCGATTTGGGGAAATTGGTGAAAATTTATTTCGTTGGCGCAGTATAACCTTCGCGGGCGCGGACGGTTGCTCCTGCGGGAATGCCTTTGAGTTCAACTTTTATTTTGCGGAAAGTGCCGTCGCGTTTTTCGTTTGATGAATAATAGCCGAGTGAGTATTTCGTGCCGATTTCGTCGGCAACTTTTTTAAATGCAGTTCGTGCGCCGCTTAAATCTTCGATTGGGAAAACCTTTCCGCCCGAATTTTTGGCGAGTTCGTTCATTTCTTTGTCTGCCAATTCATACAATTTTTTGCTGATGTCGAGGCGTTCAAAATCGCCGATTTTGCAAAAATCCGTCGTTTTTTCCATATTCGATTGTTTCGGAAATGTTCGATAATAACGATTGATTTGCGCTGGCGAAAATCTCGTTATTTCAGAATAGCATTCGCCCAAAAGATTTTCTTCAAAATAATCTCGCGTATTGACTTGGATAAAGAACGAAACAACTCCGCTTTCGTTAAATTTTTCGCGGACTTCTTCAAAATCGCCGACACTCACCGAATCAACGCCGTCAGTCAAAGCGACAAGCGCACGACGACCTCGAAATTCGGCGGCAGGTTTTTCCGCAAAAACTTTTTCGACGACTTGCAGAAGGCTGTCATAAAAAGGCGTGCTGTTGCTGTTTTGCGCTTTTTCGAGGGCGGCTTTCAGACTCGTTCTATCATCGGTCAAACCGCTCAAAACTTCGCTCACGGCATAGGCTTCGGTTGTGGTTCTTTCGGTTTTATAAGCAATAATCGCCACACGGTCGCCCGGTCGCAAGGATGCAATAAAGTTATCAGCGGCGCGTTTGATAAGCAATAAATCTTGCCGTGTCGAACCGCTCGTATCCAATAAAAGCGCGACTTCAAACGGTGCGGCGGTTGCCGAAAAATCTGAGATTTCCTGTGGTTTTCCGTCTTCGTAAATTACGAAATTATTTTTTTTGAGATTCAAAAGCGGCTTCCCGTCTTTGTCTGTAACGACGACGGGAACATCAATAATTTGAGTTTCGACGCGGATAACTTCGTCTTCGTCCTGCGCCGAAATGTTGACGATTAGAATTGAAATATAAATCAGCAGTAAAAAAAATCGTGCGGCTTTCATTGCTTAAAAAATCACTCCATATTTTTACGATTTTAGCAGAAAATCTAAAATTTAAGAAAAATTTATGTTAATTCAGGGCGGTTGCTAATCGGAGTTTTCCGTATTTTGTGATATTCTTACTGAAAATCGCATCTTTGCATATAATTAATATCCCCTTTTTTGTGCGTTTTTTTCATAAAGAAACGCTGACATATAGCTTTTAGATGCAGTTAAAAACTTAAATTATAATTTTTTTTTAGAGGAGAAATATATGAGCAGAAAATTTGCTTTAATGATTTTGTCAATTTTAACGATTGGCGCGTTTTTTACCAGTTCCGTATCGGCGGTAAATCTTCTTATTGAAGATTTCAATGCGGTGGCAGGAACTGCGATTACAACTGCTAATTGGTCGGCACACAGTGGAGCCGGAACAAATCCGTTGGTTACTTCCGCACCGGGATTGACCTTAGCAGGTTATCCGTCGTCGGGTGTCGGCAATGCGGTTACGATGGCGACGAGCGGCGAAGATGCCAACCGCGTGTTTGCCGCGCAATCGAGCGGTTCGGTATATGCGGCTTTTATGGTAACGGTCAGCGAAGCGTCGGTTGATCCGGCGGGCGGATATTTTTTCCATCTCGGACCTGATCCGGTCGGCACGACATTCAGAGGCAGAGTTTTTGCGAAAAAAGATGCTTCAAACAATGTTGCTTTCGGTATTTCAAAAGCGGCAACTGCGGTGGCAGACATTGCCTACACACCGTTCACCTTTGCGCTGAACACGACTTATTTGATTGTGGTCAAATACACGATAGTTGACGGCGCGACGAACGACACGGTTTCGATGTTTGTCAGCACGACTGTTCCGGCAACCGAACCCGGTTCGCCGACGGCAGTCGCCACCGACATTGCCACGCAATCGGACATTTCGCCGGGAACAGTTTCAATTCGACAAGGTGCTGCGGCAACCTCGCCGACAGTCAGAGTTGACGGCATTCGCGTCGGCACGGATTGGGAAAGCGTTACGCAAGCAGTTGCGGCGGCTGATGCCCCTGTAGATTTTGACGGCGACGGAAAAACCGATTGGGGAGTTGCTCGAGCCGCAGGCGGCGGTGGGACTCAGTTGGCTTGGGTCTGGAATATTTAA